>JANONT010000264.1:0-3905 GCA_031420955.1 Candidatus Nitrotoga sp.
TCATCCACAATTAAAACCCGTCTGCCGATTAGCCCCCGCTGCGGCTGCCAAATACCGCAGGAAGGTGAACAATTCTCCACGCGCACGGTGAAGCTGAATACACTCCCGCCTTCGGCCTTGCCTGCCACCCCTATTGTGCCACCCATCGCCCGCACCAAGCGCTGAGATATGGCCAAGCCCAAGCCCGTGCCGCCATATTTGCGGGTGATGCTACTGTCTGCTTGGGTGAACGGCTGAAAAATACTTTCTACCTGATCTGTGGCAATACCAATACCCGTATCGGACACCGAAAAATGCAGCGTATCGCTTGAAGCCTGCCCGCTCGCTGCGGCATTGCTGATATAGGGCGCGCTTTCAGCATACAACATGCTGCCCGCTTCCATCCCCACTTGCACCAACACTTCGCCGCGCCCGGTAAATTTGACCGCATTGCTCACCAGATTATTTAACACTTGGCGTAAGCGGGTCGGGTCGCCGCGCACGCGTTGCGGCACATTTGCTCCAATCAGGCACACCACATTCAAACCCTTTGAATGCGCAACAGATGACTGTAGCGCGACCACATCTTCGACCAGCGTCCGCAGGTCAAACTCAATCGATTCCAGCGTCAAGTGCCCCGATTCAATTTTTGAAAAATCGAGCAAATCATCCAGCAGCGTCAACAACGCCTCACCCGAACGGTGGGCAATGTTGATATATTCTTGCTGCTCAGTGCTGAGCTCGGTCAGCTTAACCACTTGCAACATGCCGAGCACCCCGTTGAGCGGAGTACGGATTTCATGGCTCATATTGGCCAAGAATTGGCTTTTGGCAACATTCGCCATCATCACCGCGCCCACTGTGCGGTCATGGCTGACATCGTGAAAGCCCAGCACCACACCCAGCACCCATCCCGATTGAGCGTAAATAGGCATCACGCTACCTTGGATAGGAATGCGCGAGCCATCGCGTTTAATGAGCACGGCATAACTCACCCACGGCGTGTGGCGATTGTCGGCAATCACCTTTTGCACGGGGTCAGGCAAGGCGTGGCCGGATTGTTCATCCACCAGCGTGAACACTTCACTTAACAGCAGGCCGCACGCCTCTTTGCTGCGCCAGCCCAAAATATTTTCTGCTACCGGATTTAAATAATTGATTTGACCCAGCGCGCTGGTCGTAATGATTGCATCGCCTATGCAATGCAAGGTGACCTCTGCCCGCTCTTTTTCATTGGCGAGCTTATCTATAATGCGTTGCAGATTACGCACGGGATACACGCGCAAAACCGCATACACCGTCCCGCCCATGAGCAAGCCCAACAAGCCTGCCAGTGCCGTTTCCCACAACACTTCATCTAAATCAGCCGTAATTTCGAGCCGCCCCACCACTTGTCCATTGCTCAGCAAATCTGCCGAGCGTGTGATATTGACCCCCGAAAAATTAAGCGGTATCGGGCTTTGCGCGATCACCTCATGTTGGGTATTCAAAACGCGCTGCATTTCGGTGAAATCAGCTTTTGTCGACTCAGTGAGCAGCTCCACTAATTTTGCTTGTTGCAAATGCCAAGTATGAGGGTTGGCCTGAATCAACTCATTGATGCGCACAGCGTTAAAATTAGCCTCAATCTGCATTTCAACATCATGAAAGTTGCGCATGAGCGCGTAGTAGCCCAGCGGAAAAATCAGCACCAGCAGGACACACACCGCCGCCGACCACCGCGTGGCTGAAAGTATCCATCGGGCATCTTCTTTTCTCATATTCAATCTTTGTGCTCAATGTCAAGGAATTTCGATTTCAATTTAAGCAATGCGAGTTGTTCCCGCCTGCGGCCCCCTCGCTACGCTCTCCCCACCCTTCTCCCGGAGGGATAACCAATGACTTGCCCAGTGTCTTGTGCTGGGTTAGTCAGATGGCTAGTTGTTTCACCCAGAGGGACTGAGGGTGAGGCTGACAATTCCGCATTCGGCTTGCCGGATAGCGGATTGCGTACTTTTAGTGGAGCAAAATTGAGGGCTTAAATAAAATAGCATTTAGGTTAACTCCCCAACCAACCAACCATCGCCCGCCATCACGCCGGCCCATCTTTCCACACATACACCGCTTCTACCTGGCTGCCATTGCCCAAAAATCGCATCGACTCGCATAAATTATGCACCAGCATAATGCCGCGCCCACTCAATCCAAAAATATCCGTGGGCTGCACCTTCGGCACCCAATGGCTGTGATCAAAACCTGTGCCGCTGTCCTGTATGCGCAGCACTAAAACATCGTCTTCGCTGCGCGGAATATGCTCGATCTCAAAACAAATATAGCCGTCCACTAATTGCGCGAGCTTGGCTTCGCGCTCGATGTAATACTGGCTAAAGCCATCCTCGGTGGCTTTGAGCTTGGAATCCATTTGCAGCAGCCCATGTTCCAAAGCGTTGGAATACAGCTCGGTCAATATGACAAATAAGGATTGTTGGTGACTGCTTGCTCCTTGCATTTCCAACAACTGGCTCATGGCCAACGGCACGGGGTTGATCTGGCGCAAGCTGCTGCCGGTCAAATCCAGCCGCCAGCGCCAACCATCTCTGGTGCGTGCGCCCAAAGGCACAAAAGTGTCATACACCACTTCTTTATGCGTTGTTTTTAGTAACTCATACTGCAAATCATGCTGGTAATTTATTTCAACCAAACTCAAGTCATCGGTCAATACCTCGTTAGCGCGAAAGACATCCAGCGCGGCAATAATAGAATCAAAGCTGTTGGCTGAGGCACACGCGGCCTGCACATAACGCGCCTCGCCAAAACTTTCTTGCGCGGCATTGCGCGCTTCGGTCAGGCCATCGCTGCACAGCAAAATGCGATCCCCAGGGGCAATATTCAGGCGCACCGCACTCTGGTGATAATCGGTATCCGCCACAATACCGAGCGGCAGATGCGCCGAAGCCACGCACCGCTTAATCTGCTGGTTGCTGCCATCTATCAAGAGCACATCGGGCATGGCTGCATTCCATGCCGAAATCGTTTTTAAATCATCTTCCACCACCACCATGCAGCAGGCCATAAACATATTGGGTGGCAGCAGATGATGTAATTTTCGATTGATAGAAGCCAATATTTCTGGCGCGGAATAACCCTTGGCCGTCATCGCACGAAACACGTCCGCCGCAGGTAACGCACCGATGGAGGCAGTTAAACCATGTCCGGTAAAATCCCCCAGCAAGACATGCAATTTACCCGCCGGGTGATAAGCCGACAACAACATGTCGCCGCTGAAAGTAGAAACCGGACGCAGCAAGGAACGCACGTAATCGTGCCCCACGTTGTCGGCGGTGACGGCGGCATTATAGATATGCTCGGCCACCTCTTGCTCGCGCAACAGGCTCAGGCGTTGTTCATCGAGCTTGCGGTGCTGCGCCTCGGTGGTGCGGGTCAGGTCGCGGATGCGCTCCATCGCAATAATTTTGGCGCGGAAGACCGCTTGTTTGTAGGGCTTGCTGAGGAAACCGTCACCGCCCGCATCTATGCACTTCAGCATGGCTTCATCGGCGGTGAGCGCGGTGAGAAAAATAATGGGGATAAACCGCGTGCCGGCCAATGCTTTGATGCGTCGGGTGGCTTCGTAACCATCCATGTGCGGCATCATCACATCCATAAATACAATATCGGGGTGATACTCAATGTAGCACTGCACTGCCTGCACGCCATCTTCTGCCAGCACAACCCGATACCCCTCGTGGCTGAGCAATGCATCCAGAATTGTTCTGTTGGTTGCCGAATCATCCACCACCAGTGCCACACCCTTAACAGGTGGCGCATTCACTTCATTCATAACGAACCCTTCCGATGGTTGGCAACAGCGCGACTGACCGTCATTCTAATTGACCAAGTTCATTATCCTGCTCCCTCGCTACGCCGCCCGCCGGGTGAAACAATGA
>JANONT010000265.1:0-3155 GCA_031420955.1 Candidatus Nitrotoga sp.
GAACAAACCGCCACCTTGCGTTACATCCCCAACATGGATGTGTGGCGCACCTGTGATACGGTTGAATCCATGGTGTCTTGGGTGTGTGCGGTCGAGCGTAAAACCGGCCCCAGCAGCCTGATTTTCAGCCGCCAAAATTTGGCTTTCCAAAAACGCGACGCGACGCAAATTGCCAATATTCGTAAGGGTGGCTATGTGTTGTCCGAGGCGGCAAACGGTAAGCCGCAAGCCATCATCATCGCGACCGGTTCGGAAGTGGCCTTGGCCATGCAGGCACAAAAAGCGTTGGCCGACGAAGGTATACACGTGTGCGTGGTGTCTATGCCATGTACCAATGCGTTTGATCGCCAGGAGCAATCTTACAAAGACAGCGTGTTACCTAAAGGCATCAAGCGCGTGGCAGTTGAGGCAGGCATCACAGGCTTCTGGCATAAATACGTGGGTCTTGAAGGTGCGGTAGTCGGCATGGATACCTTTGGTGAGTCGGCTCCGGCGGGTGATTTGTTTAAGCATTTTGGCTTCACAGTAGATAACGTAGCGAAAACAGTTAAGGGTGTTATGTAGCGCGGGGTTGGGCGGGGTTTAAACCCGCCCAGTGTGTAGAACCAAATTTGCGGGTAGGTTTGAAACCTGCCCCTACATCGAATAATTTTTTATTTGGGGAGAAGGCGCATGGCAATTAAAGTAGGCATCAATGGTTTTGGTCGCATCGGGCGCATGGCATTCCGCGCGGCTATCAAAGACTTTCCTGAAATTGAAGTGGTGGCGATTAACGATCTGTTAGAGCCAGATTACTTGGCCTATATGCTCAAGTACGATTCCGTACATGGCCGCTTTGGTGGCACGGTTGAGGTGGACGGCAACACCTTGGTGGTGAATGGTAAAAAAATTCGCCTGACCGCAATTAAAGATCCCTCGCAATTAAAATGGAACGAAGCAGGTGCAGACATTGTGATCGAATGCACAGGCTTTTTCCTTACCAAAGAAACTTGCCAGGCGCACATCGCGGCGGGTGCAAAAAAAGTAGTGCAATCTGCGCCGTGTAAAGACGACACACCGATGTTTGTCTATGGCGTGAATCACACCACTTACAAAGGTGAAAATATTGTGTCGGCAGCGTCTTGCACCACCAATTGCTTGGCACCTGTGGCTAAAGTATTGAACGACACATGGGGTATCAAGCGTGGTTTGATGACCACGGTGCATGCCGCCACTGCCACACAAAAAACCGTGGACGGCCCATCTGCTAAAGATTGGCGCGGTGGACGCGGCATTCTGGAAAATATTATCCCCTCTTCAACAGGGGCGGCTAAAGCGGTCGGCGTGGTGATTCCTGAACTCAATAAAAAGCTGACTGGCATGGCGTTCCGCGTACCCACTTCGGATGTATCGGTGGTGGATTTAACCGTCGAGTTAAACAAGCCTGCCACTTACGAAGAAATTTGCGCGGCCATGAAAGCCGCCTCTGAAGGCGCAATGAAAGGCGTGCTGGGCTATACCTCGGACGATGTGGTCTCAACCGATTTTCGTGGTCATACCAGCCCCTCTATTTTTGATTCTAAAGCGGGTATCGCGCTTGATCCCACTTTTGTCAAAGTGGTGTCATGGTACGACAACGAGTATGGCTATACTTGCAACCTTATGCGGTTGGTACAGCACATTGCAAAGTAAAGCTTGTGTTAATTTAATTTTTTAAAGGGTGTTGCGCGCCGTTTATGCTGCTCAAAAAATAGGGCAGCGCAACTGGGCGCAACGTGCCGTTCCCGGCAGCCTATCAGGAGAAGAAATTGTCTGTAATAAAATTGACCGACTTGCACCTCAAGGGCAAGCGTGTTTTGATTCGCCAAGATTTAAACGTACCGCAAGCCGATGATGGCAGCGTAACGGACGACACGCGCATACGCGCTTCGTTACCCACCATTCAACACGCGATGAAAGCGGGCGCAAAAGTCATGCTGATGTCTCATCTGGGTCGCCCAGAAGAAGGCGTGTATTCCGAAGCAGATTCATTGAAGCCCGTGGCAAAACGCTTGTCTGAATTATTGGGGCGTGAAGTGCGCGTTATTCAAGATTGGCTGGACGGAAAATTTACTGTAGCCGAAGGCGAAGCGGTGTTGTTTGAAAACGTGCGTTTCAATAAAGGTGAAGGAAAAAACAATGATGAACTCAGCAAAAAAATGGCCGAGCTGTGCGACATTTTTGCGATGGACGCTTTCGGCACCGCGCATCGCGCACAGGCTTCCACACATGGCGTGGCGAAATATGCCCCTGTCGCTTGCGCGGGCCCTTTATTGGCAGCCGAGCTGGATGCCTTGGGCAAGGCCTTAAAAAGCCCAGTGTCGCCCGTGGTGGCGATTGTTGGAGGTTCTAAAGTTTCGACTAAGTTAACGGTGCTGGAATCGTTGTCGCACATTGTCGATCAGCTTATCGTTGGCGGCGGCATTGCCAATACCTTCATCAAGGCAGCGGGCTATAACGTCGGTAAATCTTTGTATGAGGCGGATCTCGTGCCCGAAGCTCAGCGTTTGATTGCAGCAGCCAAATCTCAAGGACGTGAAATTCCCGTGCCGACCGATGTGGTGGTGGGTAAAAAGTTTGATGCCAAAGAACCTGCCATTGTTAAAAAAGTGGCGGACGTAGCGGATGACGACATGATTTTCGACATCGGCCCAGAGACGGCAAAAACCTACGCCAGCTATATGAAAAAAGCCGGCACGATAGTTTGGAATGGCCCGCTGGGAGTATTTGAATTTGACCAATTTGGGCATGGCACACGCACGGTTGGTTTAGCGATTGCCGACAGCCCCGCGTTTTCCGTAGCGGGCGGTGGTGATACTTTGGCGGCCATTGCTAAATACAATATCAGCGATCGCGTCAGTTATATTTCAACAGGCGGTGGCGCATTTTTGGAATTCCTGGAAGGCAAAAAATTACCCGCTGTGGAAATACTGGAACAGCGCGCCGCGAAGTAAGTATATGCAACAAGCTCATTCCAACGCCGGATAACAAGGAGCACAAGGCGGCAAGGATGAGGCGACGGTGCATGGTTGTTGCCGATTTATCGGCTTTACAACCACGGCCTACCCCTTGCGGGTGAAGACAGTACATTTGAGTACGGCTATAACCAACCACTTTGCAACCGTCTTTTGGTTGCT
>JANONT010000266.1:0-1727 GCA_031420955.1 Candidatus Nitrotoga sp.
CTGATGAATTTTTCGGCGCGGAATTTTTCTGTACCGCATTTTTTGACAGCCCGTTATATTCAGCATTTTGCAAAGCGCGTTTAACCAAAGCCTCGCTGCCCTCTATACCCAAGGCAAGCGCACCGAGCCGTGCAATCGGCAACGTAAAATTGCCGAGGCCGCAAAAAAAATCGGCGATGCGCTCACCAGGTTGCGGGTTCAACAAGCGCATGGCACGACCAACCATCACGCGATTCATGTCAGCATTAACCTGTGTGAATTCAGTCGGCGCAAACGGCATGGTAATGCCGAACTCAGGCAGGCTGTACGACAGCGCGGGCGCGTCCAGCGGATAAAATGGCACAGCGGTTTCCGGCCCTTTGGTTTGCACCCAAAATTGCACTTGATGCGTGTCTGCAAATTGCTTGATCGTCTGCTCATCCTCCGCCGATAAAGGTCGCATTATTCGCAGCACCAGCACATCGACAAACTCGCCCACCGCCACTTCAATCTGCGGAATCGCCTCACGAATGCTCAGGCTTTCACACATCTGCGCCAACAGTGGTAACAACTTTGCAATCTTCGGCGCGAGAATTTCGCAATGCTGCATATCGGCCACATAGCTGCCGCGCTGCTCGCGAAAGCCCACCAGCGTTTTATTTTTTTTGATGACATGCCGCACCGATAAACGTGCACGCTGCCGATAGCCCCACGCCTCACCATACATGGCGGGCAAAATATTCGCGGCGGCAACCTTGCCGATGCGAGATAAATTATCTTCCAGCACGCGCTGCTTAGCCGAAACTTGCGCACGCGCATCTAAATGCTGCATTGAACAACCACCGCACACGCCGAAATGTTTGCATTTAGGCTGCACGCGCATAAAACTTTGTTTTAAAACTTGATCGACATGCGCCATCTCGAAGTTGCTTTTTTTACGATATGACGAGTAGGTGACGCGCTCGCCCGTGATCGCACCTTCGATGAAAATAACTTTGCCATCGACGTGGGCAATGCCGCGACCTTCTTGGTCTAGCGATTCGATAGAGACACTATTTTTTAACGTGATTGTTTTTTCTGGGAGCATGTTGATTTAAAAAGTTGACGTAAAACTAAACCCCTCCCAGCCTCCCTTTAACAGGGGAGGGGTGCTGCCTTTTCCCTTGTTCGGAGGAGAGCCAAATAACAAGGGGAGACTGGGAGGGGTTAGGGTTTGTTGATGTGAGCTAACTGCTTTTTTACTTCGGCCACGCCGCTAAAAATTCTTGCCAATGCGGCTCGGCATTTTTACTTAAGGTACTCCGCACCAACGCACATTCCTTATCATAGCGCGCCTGCGAAAACTGTCCGCGCATTAATTGAAAGCGCGCAAAAACCAAATAAGTATTCACCACATCCGTCTCGCAATAATTACGAATCTCGGCTAATTTTCCTTGCTGATACGCAGTCCAAACTTGGCTGCCATCCATGCCCAGCTTGCCCGGAAAGCCGATGAGTTTAGCCAGATCATCCAGCGGCGCGTTCGCACGACCCGTGTACATCGCCAGCAAATCCATCAAATCCAAATGGCGCGAGTGATAGCGGCTGATGTAATTATTCCACTTAAAATCTTTATCGTCCTCGCCTTGATCCCAGTAACGCGCGCACTGCACGCCGTGAATCAGGCCGCGGTAATGCAGCACCGGCAGATCGAAGCCGCCGCCGTTCCATGACACCAGTTGTGGCGTGTATTTTTCGATGCCGTCAAA
>JANONT010000267.1:0-4591 GCA_031420955.1 Candidatus Nitrotoga sp.
CGCCGAGTTCTTTGAGTAATTTTCTGATTGCGTCATTTTCTACAAATTCGGCGATTGTTTTGAGTCCCATCACTTGGCCAACCTTGTTGATCGCGTCCACCATGGCGTAGTCGATCAGATCATGCTCCATGTCTTTGACAAAGCCGCCATCTATTTTTAGATAATCAACGGGCAGATATTTTAAATAGCCGAACGAGGACATGCCGCTGCCAAAATCATCCAAGGAAAAGCTGCATCCCAAGGCGCGCAGCTCGCGAATAAAATACCCCGCGTTGGATAAGTTGGTAATGGCGGAAGTTTCCGTTATCTCGAAACAAATGGCCTTCGGGGGCACATTAAAGTTTTTAAATTGCTCTAATAAATACGGCAAAAATTGTTCATCATTGATCGACGCGCCAGACAAATTAATCGACCATATTTCGCGGTTGCCCGCTTGATACATGCCAAAGGCGGCGCGCACCACCCAACGGTCTATCATGGGCATTAAGTTATACCGTTCGGCTGCGGGAATAAACGCGGCGGGCGAAATCACCTGATCGTTATCATCCAACAGGCGGATCAGCAATTCGTAGTGTTTGTCCTCTTCTTCCTCGCCGCCCACGCGCACAATTTCTTGCCGATACAGCCGCAGCCGATTTTCTTTTAGCGCGAAGTGAATCCGCTCTATCCAAGCCAACTCGCCGTGCCGCGACATCACATCTCTGTCATCTGCCCGATAAACATGCACGCGGTTGCGCCCCAAATCTTTGGCGATGTAACAAGCGGTATCCGCCGCCACCATCACATCCATATTGGAATGCGTGGCATCGCTAAAATTAACCAGCCCGATACTTACCGCGCTGTTGAATACTCTGCCCTGCCATTCAAAACTATATTGGCTCACCGCCGCGCGAAATTTCTCAGCGATATGCTCGCCCTGCTCCAGCGAGCAACCCTGTAAAAGTACACCAAATTTATCGCCACCCAAACGTGCCAACACATCGTCACTGCGTACCAAGGTAGTCATCAATTTGGCAATTTGACGCAGCAACTCGTCACCCGCCACATGACCGCAGGTATCGTTAAGAATTTTGAATTGATCCAAATCTAAATGCAGCAAAGTGTGATGCCGACCCAAGCCTTTAAACGATAACAGCACCTGATTTTCCAATTCATGCCGATTGATTAACCCTGTCAGGGCATCATGCTTGGCAAGATGGTTAATCTCTTCCGTGGCCTTACGCATGGCGCTCACATCGCGGAACACCAGCACCATGCCGGTCACTTTTCCATTGTCGGCATACATCGGCGTGCTGGCGTCATCAATGGTAAATTCCACGCCATCGCGCCGCACCAAAGTGGCATTGTTGCGCTCGGTCGCCGCAAAAAATTTGCTGGCATCTATTTGCCTGCGGCGTTCTCCGACCACTTGAAAAATTTGCTCCAACGGCAACCCCACTGCTTCGACATTACGCCAGCCCGTCATTCTTTCGGCGACGGGGTTCAGGTAGGTAACCTGGTTTTTAGTATTGGTGGTAATGACACCATCACCGATAGAGTCCAGCGTGACTTGCAACTGTTGCTTCTCGGCGAAAAAATTGGCTTCCGCCTCGACACGGGCGTGTGCATCATCCACCGCTCGCCCCATCAACGCAGCGTTCAAAACCCCATAGCCGATGAGCTTGCCGATATGGGCAATGGTCGCAAATTGTTCGTATGAACTATTAGAATGCGACATGGCCAGTGCGGCCACACACATAAAAATGCCCATCATGGCGCAGCCTGCAAACAGCGGATGGCTGTGTCGCTCGCGCCAATAAGCAATCGCCACAACTAACCATAAAAAAGCCAGCGGTAGCTGCATGGGTTGCTGCACCCATTCCCCACTTTTGCCCGTGAACATCGGCAAATACAATATCGCCAAGAACAGCGCGGCGGCAAACGCACCCATGCCCAACATATAAATTCGCAAGCTTAGCGTAGACTTGCTGTGTATCAGCCACAACGACCACAGCAAGCCTATCGCCAGCAGATAAGTGGAAAGCGACCAACTGCTCAAACTTAACACGGGCGAATATTCCACCACCCATGTTAACCAGCCAGACCATTCAACATCGACCGCTATATCCATCAGCCCCGTGACGGCGGCAAAACCAAACGCTGCCGACAAATATCGACGGCCATGCTGCTGTGTGGCGTGGATGTTGTCCCACAGAAACAGTGCCAGCAAAAGCGATAAAATCACATTGCTGGTTTCCAAGCCCATGTGCAAATTTTTCAGCGTTTGCTCGCCGCTACCCAACACGCCAAAGATGATGACGAGATAGCTTAGCGAAAATAGAAAAAATATTTTTTTGTTTTTTGAAAAAGCGAGCATGTTGTGGGAGCGATAAAGAAATTATCCAGCTCGGATTATACTCAAGGTGGCAGAGGTCTGGACTTCCGATTGGCATCAACCGCGACATATACAAGCGTGGCTTCAGTCACTTTGACGCAGGCGGGTTCTGCAGGATTACGTTGTGCATACACTTCCACATACACGGTGATGGAGGTGCGCCCGACTTTAACAACCTCGGTGTAAAAACTGACCACATCGCCGACTAAAATCGGTTGCTTAAAAGTGAAGGAGTTGACCGCTACTGTCGCCACTCGTCCGCGTGCGCGCAGCAGTGCGGGAATACTACCCGCAATATCTGCCTGTGACATGACCCAGCCACCAAACACATCGCCGGTATGGTTGCAGTCTGCGGGCATGGTCACCACACGCAACGTGGGATCACGGTCTGGCAGTGCGGTGAATAAAGATTCCGTCATCTAATGGCCTTCGTACAACTGATCAATTTCGGACTGATAACGGGCGATGACTTGGTTGCGTTTAACTTTAAGCGTGGGCGTAAGCAAGCCGTTTTCTATACTCCAAGGCTCGGTCAGCAACAACACTCGCCGCACGCGGGCATATCCCGGAAACGCTTTAATTTGCTCAGCAATGCGGAGCAATGCGGGTTGTTCGATGCGTGCATCATACAACGACTCTGCCATGTCGGCGCGCACGCCCGCGACTTGGGCAAACTGTTTCCACACTTCAGGATTAACCACCGCCAGCACGGTTAAGTAGGGGCGGCCTTCACCATAAACCATCACCTGCTCAAACAAGCGATCGCGCATAATCGCCAGCTCCATATCGGTCGGCGGAATTTTTTCGCCGTTCGACATAACGATAATATCTTTCAGCCGTCCGGTAATACGGATGTGCCCTGTTTCGCTGATGGAGGCCGTATCGCCAGTATGAAACCAACCATCGGCATCAATGGCGCGCTGCGTCGCCTCAGGATTATTCCAGTAGCCCAACATCACGCTCGGCCCCCGCGCCAGCAATTCATTTTGCGCGCCGATGCGCGTCTCTACATTACCGAGCTGCAGACCTACGCTATCGGGGAAATTATTTTCCAGCGTGTTAGCGCAAATCACTGGGCTGGTTTCGGTCAAGCCGTAACCCTGAATAACAGGTAAACCAAGACCGACAAACATGCGCGAAATATCGGCAGATAAAGCCGCGCCACCGCTGATGACCGCACGCAAATTTCCGCCCATGCGACCTAAAACTTTTTGTGCAACCAGTGCGTTTAATATCGGCCACAACACAAATGAAAGCTGCCACGAGCCACGTTTTTGCTGATGTAAAAAACGTGCCCAGCCTACCTCTACCGCAAAATTAAATAAGCCGCGTTTGAAAGCCGAGCCTTCTGCCAGCTTGGCGTGAATCGCGGCATGGACGCGCTCGTAAATACGCGGCACAGAAACTAAAACGGTCGGTTTAATGGTGAGCAAGTCTTCACTCAACAGCGCGATAGAACGTGCATAGGCCACCGTTGAGCCCGTCATCACTGTAAGGTAATAGCCCAAGGTGCGTTCAAAGGTATGCGACAGCGGCAAAAAAGACAGCAGCAAATCGCCCTTTAATATGGGGAAATTTTGTAAGGTGAAATAGGCGTTGGTCAGAATGTTCGCGTGGCTGAGCATCACGCCTTTAGGCTTGCCCGTCGTGCCGGAGGTATAAATAATGGTGGCGAGTTGGCGAGTTTCAATTCCCGCATGTTCGGGTTGTAATTGCGCGCTGGGGGGCAACCATTCGTTGGCTGAAATAAGCCGCTGTTCGCCATTCTTATTAATGATATCCCCTTGCTTAATTTTATCTAAGCTAACAAAACGCTGCACATTAGGCATATCGCCCTGCGCCTCATGTAGTGCTTGCCACTGCTCGGCAGTTTCAAACAACAGCACTTTAATGCCCGCATTGTTGGCGATGTAGGCCAAATTATCCGATCTATCCACGGTGTACAGCGGCACGACGACCAAGCCCAGCGATAAAGCCGCTTGGTCGAACATCACCCATTGCGGGCAATTGCGTAACATGATGCCGACCCGCTCGCCCGCCGCCAATCCTTCTTTTTGCAAGGCCGTCTGCCAGCGCGCAACCTGTGCGGCCACTTGATTCCAGGTCATATCTAGCCAAGCATTTTGTGGCACATCAAAATAACGGTATGCAATCGCATCGGGCGTGCGTTTTATTCGCTCTATAAATAAACCATGTAAAGTCACGGCCTGCTCTGGT
>JANONT010000268.1:0-5768 GCA_031420955.1 Candidatus Nitrotoga sp.
GGGTTGCGGCAAAATCAGATGCTCGCTGTGTTGCACCCCTTGCTGGGGCGAATAACCCCCAGTCTTCGGTGCGCGCCTTGCGCTCATTCCGATTTTGCCAGCAACGCGGCTCATGGAGGACTTAAGCAGAGGTTCCCTAAGCTAATTTTTTGATGCATCACCAGTGACCGAACTTTAATAGCTGTCGATTGATTGATAAAGTAGCAAATATGAAATATATTGTTTCGTATATGTTGACAATGGGAAGCTCGTAAGCACATGGATACATTGACCAGCATGAGAGTGTTTACCACGGTGGTCGGAACGGGCAGTTTTACTGTGGCATCTGATCGGCTCAACCTGTCGCGAGCGATGGTCTCAAAATATGTCACCTATCTGGAATCTCATCTCGCCACACGGCTGCTCAACCGAACGACCCGGCGCATCAGCCTGACTGAAACAGGCTCGGTCTATTATGAGCGGTGCATGCAAATTATTTCGGATGTGCAGGAAGCGGAACAGGCTGCGGGGCAATTGACAGCTAAGCCACGAGGAACCTTGAAAATTACCATGCCAGTTGCCTTCGGGATACATCGGCTGGGCTCCGTTATTGCTGACTACCTGTCGCACCACACAGAAGTCAAACTGGATATTTCACTCAACGACCGTTATGTAGATTTGATTTAAGAAGGCTTTGATTTGGCCATCAGGATAGGTAAGTTGTCCGAATCGAGATTGATTGCGCGAAAATTGGGCGTTGCCAAATTGGTCGTCTGCGCCTCGCCCGCATACTTAAAGCGGCACGGTAGCCCAGCCCAGCCGTCTGACCTCGCTCATCATTCTTGTCTGGGCTACGCCTATACCAACAGTGGTAACGAATGGCATCTCAAGAGTGCAGAGAAAATTGAAATTATTCACATTGCCGGAACAATCAAAGCCAATAATGGAGACCTGCTCCGTCTTGCTGCTTTGAATGGCGCAGGCTTGATTTTGCAACCGCTATTTATTGTTGAAGAGGATTTGCAGGCGGGTCGCCTAGTACGGGTGCTACCCGAATATGCGTCCAATGAATTCGGCATCTATGCGATCTATCCGAGCCGAAAACATTTATCTGCCAAAGTGCGGACATTTGTCGATTTTCTGGTGGAGCGGCTGGGTGTCTAACTCAGCCCGTCAATAGCCGAAACGTAATGAACATTTTTATCGGGAATTAAAACATGGCAAATCGTTTGAGCAAAATTGTTACTCGCACTGGAGATCAAGGTACAACAGGCCTCGCAGACGGCACGCGGGTAAATAAAAACAGTGCGCGCATCCACACCATTGGGACGGTGGATGAACTCAACAGCCATCTCGGCGTGCTGCTGGCCGAAAGTTTGCCGCATGATGTGCGCGCATTATTGCTGCGCACACAACATGATTTATTTGATTTGGGCGGCGCGCTGGCTTATCCCGCCGCGCCCTTTGCCGAAAGTAAATTGCTATATTTAGATGCAGCAATCGCCACGCATAACGCTGATTTGCCGCCGCTGAAAGAATTCATCTTACCCGGCGGCACGCGCGCAGCGGCCTTGTGTCATGTCACCCGCACGGTTGCGCGCCGCGCCGAGCGGGATTTTTTTAATCTGGCGCAAAATGAAGACACGCCCACGCATGGCTTGCCTTATCTTAATCGGCTATCAGATTTGCTCTTCGTTTTATGTCGCGTTATCAACCGCCGAGCGGAGCAACTCGAAACGTATTGGCAGATACATACGCAATAATTCAGGTAAATTTTCATGTCAAAAAAACCAACAAATTTCCTAACATTTTTTGACATTAAAACGGCAATAGGTTTAACTAGCACCGCGAATTCCGCCGAATCACTCGATTGTATTTTTTATTCAGCCCCATTTAATTTTTATTTAAGAAAGCGAGCCACAACATGAAAAAAATATTACCGTTAATTTGCACGTTAGTTTTGGTTGCACAACCTGCCGCCGCCGCCGACATCACCACCTTAAACCAATTGGCACAAGGGCAATTTAAAACCTTGTCCGAAGACCTGGGTTCCGCGCTCAGCTACAAACCGGTTACGCCCGCTGAGCCGCTCGGTATTACCGGCTTTGATGTGGGTTTAGTGGTGACAGCCACCGATGTGGGGCGTAGTACCGCCAACTTAAAAGCCGCGACCAACGGCCAAGATTCCATCAGCACCTTGATTGTTCCCAAGCTGCACATTGCCAAAGGCCTGCCGTTGAATATCGATGTGGCGGCATTTGTTTCTAAAGTCCCCACCACCAATATCTCATTATTTGGCGGTGAAGTACGCTATTCACCATTGTCTGGCGGCGTAGCCATGCCAGCAATAGCGATACGCGGCGCGTTCACTAAACTAACGGGGGTTAACCAATTATCGCTCGGCACTAAAAGCCTGGATGTATCCATCTCTAAAGGTTTTTTGATGTTCACCCCGTATGCGGGCGTGGGTAAAGTTTGGGTCACCAGCACACCGAATGTTGGTGCTTCGTTGAAAGAAGAAAGCTTCACTCAAAACAAAGTATTCATCGGCGGCAATGTGAATCTTGGCCTGATGAACTTTGCGCTTGAAGGCGACAAAACCGGCGATGCCAGTTCGGCCAGCTTGAAGATTGGATTCCGTTTCTAAAGAAATAGTAGTTGAAATGTAAAAAGCCCGGTTTGTACCGGGCTTTTTTGTGGGTGCAACTTTACGAGTCTTTGTTCGTTATCAAATCACCGAGAATCAATACGTTTCCGCGTGAGCAAGGTATTGAATGCCGTTGCTGATACCGCCGATGACGATCATTCTGCCGCTTGGCATTAATGTGGCGGCAAGCCCGACGAACGAATGAGGGCAGGAGGCGCGGTTTATATCACGACCCGGACGAGGTTCGTCCAACAAGGCCGCACTGGAAATGCAGTCTGTTCTTGTGACGGCGTATCGCACGATGCAGTGATGAAGTTGACTGGCTCTGGGATGGACCAGAGCGTTTGGGTAACGGAGGGAAATATGTCAATACAAAATTCAGCTTGACGGGGAAGTCCTTATGGGGGTTAGGCATTTAGCTGGTAAATGTGGCGCATGGGGATTTCAAAAACAATGACCGCCATAGATGCTCCTTTGGCGGTGGAGCGCCGATTTTTACTATTTCAACAAATCCACCACGTCCAGAATCTTTTTTTGCTCCAGCAGTGATTGGGCCTGCATAAAACTTTGAATCTTCCAAGGGTAGAATTTTGTCGATAATTGATCTTTTGTTAATTTCATTGCCATAGCCAAACGCCAAAATATTCACTTCATCGGATTGATCGGCGAGGTATTTTGAGAGGTTAAGTGCAGTGCTGGTCGATATGTAGTTTGCAAGCACATCTTGAATCAACCAAATTGTTTTCCCGTTCCAAGCCATACCTACTTGCGACTTTACGATAAGCTGACTCACCATTCGCGCCCAAACTTGGCGATAGTTAATTCCGGGGCCGTTATGGTTTGTTGGGTCAAGAACAGCATCTTCGAACGCCATTCCAACCTGAGTCCTCTTTTTCTTATCGCCACCTGATGTGCTCGATGTCATTATTTCTACGATAACCACCGGGTCTGCGGGAAAGTTTTCAATCCACAAATCGCCCCTCTTCGCCAGAGTAAAACCGTTCTCTTCGGCTATTTTCTGGGTTGCTTTTTCGCTACGACCAATTATGCTTGCAGCTTCGGATACCAATAACTTTCTTGAGCCTGCAATCACATAATCAAAGGTGTAATCGAAGAGCTTCTCTTGTTCATCGTCAGTAGTTGTTCCTACCTTCATCTTAACTTCAGACCAAGCACGGTAATTACCAGCTTGCGGAAGTTCCATATACTTTGATAGTTGTTGCTTAACATGGTCTTGGTAATTGAGCCGAGAGGAAGTTTCCCGAAGTGAAAATAGCCTTCTGGGGCAGACAATCCAAGGTTGCTCACTCTCACGCACACGCAAAGAACAAACCCCTGCCTGAACAAGCTGTTTGCCGGGGAATTTTTTGGCCAGCTCTGGATGTGTCCGTAAATCTATTGCGGAAAGATAGCGATTCCCACCGCCATCGCACTCGGCATCCATGAATGGACACCATGCCTTTTTACAGTTCGCTTTTGCTTCCGCCCCCCATGCGTCAAGGCGATACCCAAAAAGTTCATAAATCTTGCTCATTCAAATACCTCGCTATTTGAGTTCCTAAAATTCTCGCCAATGGTGGTGGTACTGAATTCGCTATTTGTCGATGTTGATCCAGGTTTCGGACAGTTCCAGTTCTCGATCGAATTGGCCCTTTTAAATAATAGTCGTCAGGATAACCGTGTATCCTCATGCACTCTCTTGGGGTTAGATAGCGATTTTCAGTTGGATGAAAAAATATCTCACCACATCTCAAGGTGTTTGATGGGCGGCCACGATGAAGCCGTAAATACTTCGTCGTGTCTTTAGGCGTTAATCCTCTGCGTAGCTCTTCTCCAAGATGAACTTGTGCGGACAAATAAGACCCTTCGGGTACTTGGGCGATTCTTTCCCTATCTCGCTCTGGCGTGACATCAACATGACTGTCTTCGCGGTCGTAAACAGTCTGACCACGCACCTTTGGAGATGGCTTGCCTAAGCCATTTATTGCCGTTCCTATACCCATATAAGGCTCAAGCGTGAACAAACCGCCACATTCTTCAACTGGCGCATGTGTTCTTTCGGGAAACTGAAATCCATTTCGACCTCGTGTTGCAACAACGAATAATCGCTCACGAAGCTGAGGTACACCAAAATCAGCCGCCATAACGACCCGCCATTTTGGGGTGTATCCGATATTTTCCAGATTAGTTAGGAAGGTTTCAAATACCTCGCCTCGCCGATTATTTTCTCCTTTTGAGGAAAGCAAACCTTTTACCTGCTCAAGCAATATAACTTTGGGCTGAACTATTTCAGCAAATCTGATTATTTCAAATAAAAGCGGGCCGCGTTTATCGCACAAACCGAGTTGTTTCCCCGCTAATGAAAAGGATTGACAAGGTGGGCCGCCAAACAGCAAGTCCAATTCCCCAGTCTCTAAACCAATTTCAGACATCAGCGCACTAGGATTAATTGTTTTAATGTCAGCATGAATCACTTTTGTTTTAGTGTTATCGCGCTCAACAGCGGCTTGTAGAGTTGCGGCGCAATGTTCATCAAATTCTATTTCGGAAAGCACATCGAATCCGGCATTCCGAATACCAATATCCATACCACCTGCGCCTGAAAAAAGCGATATAGCTTTCATTGTTCTCCTGAACCAATATTGTCGACCGTGTGATGCTTCATTGTACATGCCCAACCGTAGAATTAACCGGCTCTGCGCTTCGGCGAAGTCGGCTCGAACGAATATAAAATGGATTTCCCGCATTCATAGAGTGGCAAAACCACACGCCACCAAATGTGCCAGCAGGGTTTTGTGCTGGCACGTCGCACGAGGGGGGCTTGCCGCGAGAATCGCGGTGCCCGCTTGAACGCGGCGATGGGCGGCAGGTGCGGCGGGGCAGATATTCATGCGGTGCATTATGCACTCCTTTTTCTCTTTTTGCGAAGTGCGAAACCGCCGCTCACGGCAAACATTTCGGCGATGCTTCATTAACATTTGGCTTAGATGTTACCTATCAGCCGTGGGGTTTAACCGTGGACATCGGCACAGTTATTACGCAAGCACTCATGGAGCCGGCCATTCACAAAGGCATCAATGAGAATTGGGTGATTTCAGTGTATAAGAAATTCTAGCGGCGTAAATTGCCAGCAGTTGGATAA
>JANONT010000269.1:0-1787 GCA_031420955.1 Candidatus Nitrotoga sp.
ATGTTTTGCTTTCATATCCGATAGAAGAAAAACGAAGGCTATCCGGATCGAACATGGCTTCCAATTGAAATATGAAAGTACCATCTTCTGAAGATACCGTCCCGGTATTCTTGTTGATTACACCAATGTTTACATAGGGAATTGGTTGATTTGTCTCTACATCTAACACAACCCCTCTGTACGTTTGCGCTTGCAACACTGGATTGCAAAAAATAAAAATCAATACGAGAATTCTATTCATTGCGCAAACTCTCAACAGGATTGGTGCGTGCAGCTTGGATGGTTTGAAAACTCACAATAGCAAGCGCAATGACTATAATAAACAGACCCGCAAACAGCACAATCCAAGGACTCATGGAAATACGGTAGGCATACGAACTTAGCCAACGATTCATGGACATCCACGCCAGTGGACTAAACAAGACGATGGCAATAAAAATAGGCTTCAGCGTAGTCCAGCTTAGCAGCCACGTAATACTGAGAATCGATCCGCCCATTACCTTGCGAATACCAATTTCTTTGGTTCGCATTTCAATCAAATAGGTAGAAAGACCCAACAATCCGAGCCCTGCTATAAAAATGGCAATGGACGAAAACAAAATCGTGATTCTTCGGGTAGCTTCCACACCTGCAAATTTTTTTGCATACGCACTATCCACAAAATTGTATTCAAAAGGATAGTCAGGGTTGTACTTGGCCGAAAGCGCTGCAAGACGGGCAATACTTTCCTGTGTAGGATACTTGGGGTTGAGTTTAATATGCACAACATTAAATGCCCAGCTTCCTTTACAACCAAACAAAATCAACGGTTCCACTTTTTGAAAAGGAGAAGTAAGGATGAAGTCCTTGATCACACCGATCACGTGCCAGTCCTGACCATTATCCCGAATCACTTCGCCTATCGGATTGGTAAACCCCATAGCTTTGGCAGCCGATTCATTGAGCAAGGCTGCGGTGGAATCAGATGGATACAAACCCAGGTTCATGTCGCGTCCTTGCAATACATCCAGTTGTGCGGTAGTAGAAAAATTTTCGTCCACATAAAATCGTTCGAAAAGTATTTTCACGATAGGGTCTTTTCCGTTCCACTCAATGCCCGTAGTGTTGCTCCACTGCTCGGTAATGGGCGAACTGGTTTTGGTAACAGAGGTTGCCAAGCCAGATTGAATCAATTCATTGCTATATGAAGTATAGTTCTTTCCGAAGTCACCCGTCATGTATTGATAAACGAGGTGATCCTTTGCATAACCTGCTTCTCGGTTTTGTACAAAGGCTATTTGTTTGTGAACAACAATGGTAGCTATGATCAGAGTAACAGCAAAGCCAAACTGCACCACTACCAAAATGGTTCGCAATAGGCTACGACTAGAAGTTGCCATCTTCATACCTTTTAAAATGCGGACCGGGCGAAAGGCAGAGAGGTAAAGGGCAGGATAGCTACCTGCCAGTAATCCTAATATGAGAATAAATGCCATTCCCCCTAACCAAAAATTAATATTGCCAAAATCGAGAGCAAGTGGTTGGCGAACCATGTCGCTAAAGGCCGGAAGCACCAGCAGTACAATCAATAGCGACAGAAGGCCAGCCACGAGTGCGATCAAAGTAGATTCGCACAAAAACTGAAACACCAGCGACTGCCGAAATGCTCCCGATACTTTTCGTACAGCCACTTCTTTTGATCGTCTTTGTGCCCTAGCTGTGCTCAGGTTGATAAAGTTGATGCATGCGATAGCGATCAACATAAGGCCCAGATTGATCAACATTCGGATAATCTCAATGCGCCCGCC
>JANONT010000270.1:0-3147 GCA_031420955.1 Candidatus Nitrotoga sp.
AGACGGCGGACAAGCATTGCAGGATTTTTGCCAAAAATTAGCTCCTGGCAAATTAAACCCAGACACCTTGACCTTAATCTCGCTGCCGCGCATGGATAAAGCCGCTATGAACAGCAAATGGTTTAGCGCGCTGGCCGAGGCAGGCGTGATCATCGCGGCGGAAGAAATTTCGCTGACGGCATTGCCGGTGTGGATAGGCGCACGGCTTAAGCGACAGGCACAAACTGCCGATACCGACACACTCGAATTTATCGCGCAGCGGGTGGAGGGAAACCTGCTCGCCGCATATCAAGAAATACAAAAACTCGCGCTGATTTTTCCTGCCGGACATTTGTCCTTTGAACAAGTCAAAGATTCGGTTATGGACGTGGCACGCTATGACGTATTCAAATTATCCGAGGCCATGTTGTCCGGCGACATCGCCCGCTACACCCACATACTGGATGGTCTGCGCGCCGAGGGCACGGCCACGGTGTTAATTTTATGGTCGTTGGCGGAAGATATACGCACCTTGGGCAAGGTGCTGCGAGCTCTAAAAAATTCTGGGCAAAACACTAGCAACATCAGCGCAGCATTGAGTGCGGCACGGGTGTGGGGAGCCAAGCAGCAACTGGTGGAGCGTGCGGCGCGGCGCACTTCGCTGGCTGTTGCCGAACGCGCGTTAGCGCAAGCCGCTTACGTGGATAAAGTGGTGAAAGGGTTGCGTCCGGGCGATGTGTGGGATGAGTTGTTGCAACTGGGTGTGCGCTTCGCCCGCGTACAAACGAAGTAGCAGTGCGCCGAAGTTAATCGGGATAAAATGATGCCGAGTGAAATTAGCCCAAACAAAGTTAACCCAAATAAAATTAACCCGGATGAAATTAACCCGGATGAAATCATTCTGGTACTGACCAATTTACCGGATCGCGCCAGTGCGGAAAAAATCGCGCACATTTTAATTGCCGAACACGCAGCGGCCTGTGTCAATATTTTGGCGGAATGTAGCTCCATCTATCGTTGGCAAGGGAAAATAGAAACCACTACCGAGATACCGTTGCTGATTAAATCCACGCGCGCCGCCTATCTGCAAATTGAAGCTTTGATCCGCACACATCACCCGTATGAACT
Source organism: Candidatus Nitrotoga sp. (assembly GCA_031420955.1). Lineage (GTDB taxonomy): Bacteria > Pseudomonadota > Gammaproteobacteria > Burkholderiales > Gallionellaceae > Nitrotoga. Next base: position 1,108 of record JANONT010000270.1, read on the forward strand.
TCCCGAAATCATTGCGGTCACTGTAGTCTCTGGTTTGCCCGCTTATTTAGATTGGGTGCTGCAGGCCAGCCAACGTGCCGCCGAATAAGCTGGGCTCCAAATAAGTTAGGCTCCAAATAAGTTAGGCTTAAGAATGCTCAACTATACTTGCCCGCCACTTCAAAAATTGATTTGATGGCTCAAAAAATATTTTCGGAAAATTTCAGACCATGCGTTTAATTCTTTTTACTCTTGCGCTCTTTACCAGCTTGACCGCACCTGCACACGCGCAGAGCATGTTCGACCGCTTGCAATCGCTGGGCGATGCCAAGCAATCTGCGGTGTTACCGCCCGATCAAGCCTTTGGCTTAGAGGTGCGCGTATTGGATGGGCACACTTTGGTCGCCAACTTCCGCGTTGCGCCGGGATATTATTTGTATCGTGACCGCACCCATTTCAAAATAAAAAAAGAGCTTCCGCAAACAACTGCCAGCACCATCAATACCGTCGTCATGCCCATCGGCAAGATGAAACTTGATCCCAATTTTGGCGACATGATTGTTTATCATCAGTCATTTCAAGCAGAAATAAAGTTGGATCGCCACCATTTAGCCGCGCAAAAAATCACCCTAGAAGCCGAGTACCAAGGCTGCAAAGATAGCGGCCTGTGCTACGCGCCGATCAATAAAGAATTCAATTTATCCTTGCCGCCAGCCAGCACCGTCAGTGCGTTGGCAGCAAGCACTGCTGCGCCTGTGAGCGGTGTACCAACCATTGCAACAACCCCCAATACGCAACCAGAAACCGAAGGCGCGAAAATTGACGCGCTGTTTAAGCAAGGCAATTTTTGGTTGATTGTGCTGTTCTTTTTTGGCGCAGGTCTGTTGCTGTCATTCACCCCATGCGTGTTTCCCATGATCCCGATTCTGTCCGGCATCATCGCGGGCAGCGGCGGCAAAATCACCAAGATGTACGGCTTTTTGCTGGCCTTAGCCTACGTCATGGGTATGGCCTTAACCTACACTGGCGCAGGCATCGCGGCGGGATTATCCGGCGAATTATTATCTAGCGCGTTGCAAACGCCGTGGGTGCTGAGCAGCTTTGCGCTGGTGTTTGTGCTGTTGTCATTGTCCATGTTTGGCTTTTATGAATTGCAATTACCCTCCGCGATGCAAAGCCGCTTGAGCGACTCCACCAACAAAATTCGCGGCGGCCAAATGGGCGGCGTATTTTTGATGGGCGCATTGTCGGCAGTCATCGTTAGCCCCTGCGTCGTCGCGCCGATGGCAGCATCGCTGCTCTACATCAGCCAAACACGCGATGCGGTTTTAGGCGGCGTGGCGTTGTTTACCATGGCACTGGGCATGGGTATGCCGCTGCTGTTAATCGGCGCATCGGCGGGCGCGCTGCTGCCCAAAGCGGGCGGCTGGATGGAAGCCGTGAAACAATTTTTTGGTGTGTTGATGTTAGGCGTTGCCATCTGGCTGATCTCCACTTTAATTCCGCTCGGCGTAGAAATGCTGCTGTGGGCGGTGTTGCTGATTGTTGCTTCCATTTACTTGCATCCGCTGGATTCCTTGCCAGCCAAGGCTTCTGGCTGGTACAAGCTGGGCAAGGGGCTGGGCGTGTTGGTGCTGCTGTTGGGTATTTCCATGCTGGTCGGCGCGCTATCCGGCGCAAAAGATATTTTGCGGCCCTTAGGCGCGCTCGGTGGTGGGCAGGCTGCCGCGCCGGCTACATTAAGCTTTAGCAAGGTAAAAAATATTGCCGAACTGGATGCGCGCATCGCGCAGGTAAAAGGTAAAACCGTCATGCTGGATTTTTATGCCGACTGGTGCGTGGCGTGTAAAGAGATGGAGCGTTTTACTTTTCCTGACGCGCGTGTGCAAGCCAAGTTGAATAATACTTTGCTGCTCAAAGCCGATGTCACCGCCAACAATGCCGACGACAAAGCCTTGTTAAAACGCTTCGGATTATTTGGCCCGCCGGGGATTTTATTTTTTAATGCACAAGGGCGCGAACAAACCGAGCATCGCGTGATTGGCTTTCAAAATCCCACAC
>JANONT010000271.1:0-7111 GCA_031420955.1 Candidatus Nitrotoga sp.
GTGTAGCCTGGATCGCTCCCTCACCCTCTGTCCCTCTCCCGAAAGGAGAGGGATGAAAGTCTCTTCTCCCTCCGGGATAACCAATGGCTTGCCCAGTATTTTTTTGCTAAGCTAGCCAGATGGCTAATTGTATTATCAGAAGGGTTGGGATGAAGGAACGTAGCGCAAGCTATATGTGCAAGATTTTAATAATCACTCCACCTTCCCATCATCCAACCCCAGTTCCTGAATTTTGCGCGTTAAAGTATTCCGCCCCATACCCAGTAAATTCGCCGCTTCAATACGTCTGCCGCCAGTAAATTGCAAGGCCTGGGTGATGAGGGTGCGCTCGAACTGTTTGCTTAAATTATCCAGCACATTTTGTTCGCCGCGTTGCAGGGCGAGGGTGACTTGTAGTGCCAAACTGCTGCACCAATCTCCAGCGACTGTGCTGGAGGAGCTGGTCTGCCGCCACTCTGCGGGCAGGTCGGCGACTGCAATTTGTTGTGAGGGGGTCATCACGGTCAGCCAGTGACAGAGGTTTTCCAGTTGCCGCACGTTGCCGGGAAAATCTTGTGTCATTAAATGTTGCAGCACATTTTCGCTGAGCGATTTTTGTGCGACGTTTAATTCACGTGCACTTTTTTGCATGAAAAATTTTGCCAGCAACGGGATGTCTTCGCGCCGTTCGCGCAATGGCGGCAATCGCAGGCGGATCACGTTCAACCGATGAAATAAATCTTCGCGAAACAATCCTTGCCGCACACGTTCATCTAAATTTTGATGGGTGGCGGCAATGATGCGGACATTGGCTTTGACAGGCTGATGGCCGCCGACGCGATAAAAATTTCCATCCGATAACACGCGCAATAATCGCGTTTGCAACTCGGCGGGCATGTCGCCAATTTCATCTAAAAATAATGTGCCGCCATCTGCTTGCTCAAAACGCCCGCGCCGCGTGGTGGTCGCCCCAGTGAATGCGCCGCGCTCGTGGCCGAATAATTCAGATTCCAATAAATCTTTAGGGATGGCGGCGGTGTTGATCGCGACAAAAATTTGGTCGGCACGCGGGCTGTGTCGATGCAGCGCGTGCGCAACCAGCTCTTTGCCCGTGCCAGATTCGCCATTGATGAGCACGGTGGCGTGCGATTGCGCGAGCCTGCCGATGGCGCGAAATACTTCTTGCATGGCGGACGCGTGTCCCAAAATATCGGGCGCGGTGATGTGCGTTTCCGGTGCGGTATTTTTTCGTAGGCTGTGCTCTAAGGCGCGCTGGATCAGTGCCACCGCGTGGTTGACATCAAACGGTTTGGGCAGGTATTCAAATGCGCCACCTTGAAAAGAAGACACGGCACTTTCTAAATCCGAATATGCGGTCATGATGATAATCGGTGTGTGCGGATATTTTCCACGTAAAGTTTCTAGCAGTTCCAACCCCGATTTTCCCGGCATACGAATATCGCTGATGACGATTTGCGGCAGGCCTTGCGACAACGCACTCAATGCCTCGTCAGCAGAGGCGAAGCTTTTATATTCGATATTTTCACGCGCTAAGGCTTTTTCTAGCACCCAGCGTATAGAGCGGTCATCGTCGATTATCCAGACAGGCTTCATAGTGTGGTGTCCGTGAGTGGTGTTGGTTTTAAACTGAATAAGTAATGGGAGTGACGTGCCTAAAATTTTTCTAGCTTCACTGCAACGGCAGCATTACCGAAAAACAGGTGCGCCCCGGTTCGCTTTCAAACTCGATACTGCCGTGGTGTTGGTTCACAAAATCTTGCGCCAGCGTTAATCCTAAGCCATGCCCATCGGCCCGACCCGATACCAGCGGATAAAAAATTTGGTCGCGTAAATGGTTGGGCACGCCAGGGCCATCGTCAATAATTTGCACCATGATGGCGAGACGATGACGTTTACGCAGGATGGTGATTTGGCGCACGATGCGCGTACGCAAAATAATTTTGCCGCGCCCTTGCATCGCTTGTGCCGCGTTGCGCACAATGTTCAGCACCACTTGGATGAGCTGTTCTTTGTCGCCATGTAAGGGCGGCAGGCTAATGTCGTAATCGCGCTTGATCTCAAGCCCTGTCGGCATCTCGGCCAGCACAATGCGGCGTACTCTTTCTAACACTTCATGTATATCCAGCGCACTGATGTGCGGAATGTTTTGTGGCGTGAGTAATTTTTCTAACAACGCACGCAGGCGATCGGCTTCTTGGATGACTACTTGCGTGTATTCGCGTAATTCTGGTTTGTTTAGTTCTTGCTCTAATAATTGCGCTGCGCCACGTATGCCGCCGAGAGGATTTTTTATTTCGTGTGCGAGATTTTTCAGTAGTAGACGGTTGGCTTGGGTTTGATCCAACATTTGTTCTTCACGGGCCAGTTTTAGCGGGCGATCTATGGGGTGAAATTCCAGTAACAGAAAATTTTTATTGTGTGATTGTAGCGGCGTGGCAGTGCCGCGCAACAGCAATTTGCCACGGCTATGCGTACCCAGCGTGAGCTCGTGCTCAATAAAGCTGGCATGGTTGAGGATGGCTTGCTGCATGGCTGTGGCGAGTTGCTCGGTGTGGGAAAACACCTGTTGCAAGGGGTGGCCTAACAGCGTTTTGCTGCTGGAATCAAATAAGTTTTCGGCAGCAGAATTCAAATAAATAATGCGCGATTGTTCGTCCAGCACAATGACCGCTGTGGTGAGGTGTTCTAGTGTGGGCAAAAATACAGCGGACATATTTTGTGTTTAAGTGCGAGGATTATTGCTCATAAAGCAGATAGCGTGCCTGCTAGAACTTGCCCTAATTTTTGGCATTATTTGGGCTTGGGCAATTCTGCGCGCAGGGCTTCTATATTTTGTTCGTGTAATCTTATACGCCGCTGCAAGGATTTTATTTTGTCGGCGTGCCGTGCTGAATCGGGGATGGCTTTGCCGTCGCTACCCGTGTATAGCTCGGGGTTAGCGGTGCTGTCGGTGAGCTGTTGGCGCGTTTCCGCTAGCAATTTTATCTCGTTTGCCAGCTCGTCTTCTAAAATTTTATAACGTGCACTGTCGCGACTTTTTTGGGTGGCCGAATCTACTTTGGGAAAGTTAGCAGGCGTAGGATTGTTACGCGCACTCGTTGTGGGCGGTTTGCGTGGAATGCCCAAATTCAGTTTCTTTGCACCTTTAGTGGGCGCGCTGGAATAAGTGACCTGACCATCCGCATCGACGTGTTTATAAATTTCTGCCTGTGCTGTCGAGCACAAACATAGCAATATGATTATGAAACTTGATTTCATTTTAACCCTTGCATTTTAATTCTCGGAAAAACATCAGCGCGAAGTATAGGCAAAGAGTAGGGGTGTGACAAATCGAGACGGGGAATAAGAAAATTTTTCGCCACAAAAGAAAACGGAGCCAACGGCTCCGCTTTCTATACAGCGATTAAAAACGTTTACAGACTGTAGTACATATCAAATTCCACCGGATGCGTGGTCATGCGGAAACGGGTGACCTCTTCCATTTTCAATTCGATAAATGAATCGATAAAGTCATTAGAGAACACGCCGCCACGGGTTAAGAACTCACGGTCCTTGTCCAACGCTTCCAAGGCTTGCTCCAAGCTGGAACAAACCGTTGGGATTTTTGCATCTTCTTCTGGTGGCAAGTCATACAGATTTTTATCTGCTGGATCGCCAGGGTGGATTTTGTTTTGAATACCATCCAGCCCTGCCATCATCATGGCGGTGAAAGCCAAAGTTGGGTTAGCCGTGGGGTCGGGGAAACGCTCTTCAATGCGGCGCGCTTTGTCGCTTTGCACGAATGGAATACGAATCGAAGCAGAGCGGTTACGAGCTGAATAAGCTAATTTTACGGGTGCTTCAAAACCGGGAACCAGACGCTTGTAAGAGTTGGTGCCGGGGTTGGTAATGGCGTTCAATGCACGTGCATGTTTGATAATGCCGCCGATGTAATACAGTGCCATTTCTGACATCCCCGCATAGCCGTTACCTGCGAACAGGTTTTTGCCATCTTTCCAAACAGACTGGTGCACGTGCATACCAGAACCGTTGTCGCCCACGATAGGCTTGGGCATAAAGGTCGCCGTTTTGCCGTATTGATGCGCGACATTGTGTACCACGTATTTCAGTTTTTGCGTCTGGTCGGCGCGGCGCACCAGCGTGTCAAAACGGGTGCCGATTTCGCACTGACCTGCGGTGGCAACTTCATGGTGATGCACTTCCACAGGCACGCCGATGCTGTCCAAAATTAAGCACATGGCCGAACGCATATCTTGCAGAGAATCAACTGGAGGTACCGGGAAATAGCCGCCTTTTACTGGTGGGCGGTGGCCAGTATTGCCACCTTCAAATTTTTTGGCAGAAGACCAAGCCGCTTCTTCGGAATTGATTTTGACGAAGCAGCCGGACATGTCGACTTGCCAATTCACAGAGTCAAAAATGAAGAATTCTGGCTCAGGGCCGAAGTAAGCGGTGTCGCCAATTTTGGTGGATTTCAAATACGCTTCGCCGCGTTTAGCGATGGAACGTGGATCGCGGTCATAGCCTTTGCCGTTGGATGGCTCGATCACATCACAGCTCATGACCAAGGTAGTTTCATCCATAAACGGATCAACGAAAGCCGTGCCTGCATCGGCCATCAGCAACATGTCGGAGGCTTGAATGCCCTTCCAGCCCGCAATGGATGAGCCATCGAAAGCGTGGCCGGTTTCAAACCAGTCTTTGTTGTCCGCCACGATGTGGCTGGGGATGGAGACGTGCTGCTCTTTACCGCGTGTGTCGGTAAAACGCAGATCGACAAATTTAACTTCGCTATCCTTAATTAATTTTGAAACTTCAGTGTGCGACTTCGACATAACTTGAACCCCCTATAAACGTAATGACTCAAAATAAAAAACTCTGGTGTAAACAACTAAAAACTCTGGCAAAAACAACTTTAAAAAAACTGGCTCGAAGATTTAGCAAATTTAAAGTGAGCATTGTTTGTGCCACACATTTCTGCAAGGTGATGCGCCACTAATCAATGCCCCACCCCTAAACGCTTCCGCTTTAAGTGCGTAATTCTGCCATATTTGCGCCCATAAATGGATAAAAATGTACGCCCCGAACTGGGGCGTGCGATGTGGGTTGGCACTATTTTTGTGCGTTGCTGCGATGGAGGTGGATGGCGCGGAAGTAAATGTCATTCGCCCCCAGTTCGTCACAGTGCTGTTGTAGGACATTGATTGCATCTTGGCTCGTGCTAGGGGCGAGAAATAAATCGACATCCACACGCCCTTCTAAATAATGCAGCACTACGCGATTTTCTGGCGACCAATGTTCGCCAAAAGCCAATGCAAGATGTTCTAACAAGGCGGTGCGGTTGGGTAATGCGTGATTGGCGTGCGATTGCATATCATCTTCGGGATCAATATGCACCATCACATCCAACACATGATGATGCGCCAGCACAGCCAAACGCGCCGTTTCCGCAATGTAGTGCCCCTCCGAAACGCTGATTTTTGGCGATACCAAAATGTGTGCATCGACCAGCGCGTTGTTGGCCATTTTACGTGTACGTAAATCATGCACATCTAGCACGCCGGGGGAATTCAGCAGCGTCTCGCGTATCGCCGCAACTTCTTTGGCATCCAACCCGGTGTCGATTAATTCAGATAACGCAGTGAAAGCAAACTTGCCCCCCATGTGGGCGATCATCCCGCCGACGATGGCAGCGGCAATTAAATCCAAAAAATAATAACCCAGCAAATTTCCGCCAATGCCTACCACCACCACTAAGGAGGAGAGCGCGTCCGAGCGGGAGTGCCAAGCATTCGCCGCCAACATTTGCGAGCGCACCCGCGTAGCCACCGCCAGCAGATAACGGAATAATCCTTCTTTGGCCACCAGCGTGAGTAGCGCGATCCAAAAAGCCAGCGGATGCACGGCTTGTATCTGCGCGGGCTGTTGCAAGCGCATCCCGGCGGCGACCAATAGCGCGCCGCCCAATAAAAACAAGCTCGCGCCTAATACCAGCGTAGCGGCGGTCTCGATTCTGGCGTGGCCATAGGGATGTTCGGCATCGGCATGTTGGCTGCCTTTGCGGTTAGCGTACAGCACCAATACGTCGGATAAAAGATCGGACAACGAATGCAAGCCATCGGCCATCAACGCCTGCGATTTACCAAAAAATCCCACCACGATTTGCAGTACGCTTAAAAATAAATTGATGACCGCGCTGATCCACGTGCTCTTGCGCGCAGCTTGGTAGCGTACCGGATCAACCGGATCAAACGCGGCGGATTTGCTATGGCTGTGAGAGTGGGTGTGATTTTGCATAACGGTCAATATAATCATGCCACCGAGTAAAGTTCAGCAGCAAAAAATGGCGAGTAAGGATAACATTAGCGGGTGCTAAATCGAATAGCCAATATTATTAAGGAGTATACCGTGACAGAAAAAAATAAAGATCAGGCAAGCGCAGCGCAAATTCTTGAGGTAGCCAAACATCGGGCGCAGGAAATGAAGCTAACGTATGCGGGCGCGTTGCGGCCCAACGAAGCGTATGCGTTGTTACAGGCTAACCCTGCGGCGAAGTTGGTTGACGTGCGCTCGCGTGCCGAGTGTGATTGGGTGGGGCGGGTGCCTGGCGCGGTGGAGATCGAATGGCAATGCTATCCGGGGATGCAGCCGAACGAAAAATTCCTCAGCCAACTGGAGCAGCTAGTGGATAAAAAAGCTCCGATATTTTTCATGTGCCGCACAGGCGGTCGTTCGAATGCCGCCGCTATCGTTGCTACGCAAGCAGGATTTGCAGATTGCTACAACATGTTGGAAGGCTTCGAGGGCGACAAGGATGAGGCTGGACACCGTGGGCAAAAAAATGGCTGGAAGGCCAGCGAGTTGCCCTGGGGGCAGGGATAAGAATTAAGGGTCGAGGAGCAAGGAATGAGGAATGAGTAAAACCTACCATTTTATAACTCAACTCTATATCCTCAATCCTGTCTTTCAAGACCACTGCACTACTCCTGTATAAGCAGTTAGCAATACAATCACCCCAAACACGATGCGATACCAGGCGAATACTACAAAGGTGTGGTTAGAAATAAAGCGGATAAAACTTTTCACCGCCCACATCGCAGCGATGAATGCC
>JANONT010000272.1:0-2290 GCA_031420955.1 Candidatus Nitrotoga sp.
GTCGGTCTGATCGGCGGCTCGTTCGCGTTGGCCTTGCGTAAAGCGGGTGCGGTGGACGAGGTGGTGGGGTTCGGGCGTAGTGCGGCGACATTAAAACAGGCGCAGCAGCTTGGCATTATTCATCGTGTTGGGGTAGATATAGCGACAGAATTAGTCGATGCAGATTTGGTTTTGCTCGCCACGCCTGTTGGACAAATGCCCGCCATCATGGCGCAGATTGCGCTGCACTTAGGCGCGCATACACTCATCACCGATGGTGGTAGCACTAAGTGCGATGTGGTGCGACATGCGTATGAAAATTTGGGTGTGCATGTGAAACAGTTTGTCCCCGCACACCCGATTGCGGGCGGTGAAAAAAGTGGTGCAGCCGCAGCCCAAGCAGATTTATATCAAGGTAAAAAAGTGGTATTGACTCCGCTGCCAGAAAACTCGGCGGAGTCCGTCGCAAAAATTAAAGCGGCGTGGGAGCTGTGCGGCGCGTCCATCAATGTGCTTACGCCAGCACAGCATGACGAAGTATTCGCAGCGGTCAGTCACTTGCCGCATCTGTTGTCATTTGCTTTGGTGCATGACATCGCGCAGCGCGCTAACCGCGACCTGCTGCTGTCTTTTGCCGCCAGCGGTTTCCGCGATTTCACGCGCATTGCTGCCAGCTCGCCGGAAATGTGGCGTGATATTTGTCTGGCAAATCGCGAGGCTTTATTGCGCGAAGTGCAGCAATATGCCGATGAACTGCATACCGTTTATCAGGCACTGGAAAAAAGTGATGCGGTCAAACTGGAAGCAATATTTCGCTTAGCCAGCGAAGTACGTAGTGGTTGGACGCAAAATAAATAGTGCTCGCATGAGCAGAACGAAAGTAATTGAACAGCAAATTAAATGACCCCATTTCTTGATCTTCCCCCGCTGGTAAGCGCGCACGGTACAGTGCGTTTGCCTGGCTCTAAAAGTATTTCTAACCGTATGTTGTTGCTGGCCGCGCTGTCGCAAGGCGTGACGGAGATTCGTGATTTGCTGCATTCGGATGACACCGAGCGCATGTTGGATGGTTTGCGTGCCTTGGGCGTGCAGGTTGAGGCGCTGAGTGAACTGGGTAAACGGGTCGATAACGCTTATCGCGTGCATGGTTGTGGCGGGAATTTTTCAGTTAAAAAAGCAGCGTTATTTTTGGGCAATGCGGGCACGGCTTTTCGACCGCTGACGGCGGTGTTGGCATTAGTGGGGGGGGATTATGAACTGTCGGGCGTGGCGCGTATGCACGAGCGACCGATTGCAGATTTAGTTGATGCTTTGCGAGGCTTGGGTGCGGATATTTCTTATCTGGGTGCAGAGGGTTTTCCGCCACTGCTTATACGGCCAGCGAAGGTTCATTCTGCAAATAAAATTTCCGTGCGCGGCGATGTTTCCAGCCAGTTTCTCACCGCGCTGTTAATGGCCGCGCCGCTGGTGCAGCAAGATGTGGTGATTGAGGTGGCGGGTGAATTAATTTCCAAGCCCTATATTGAAATTACGCTGAATATGATGGCGCAATTTGGTGTGCGGGTAGAGCGCGATGGCTGGGCTACGTTCACGGTGCGCGCAGGCAGTGTTTATAAAAGTCCGGGCGTAGTTTTTGTGGAGGGCGATGCGTCTTCGGCCTCTTACTTTTTGGCGGCGGGCGCAATTGGTGGGGCGATGCGCGTTGAGGGCGTGGGCAAAAATAGTATTCAAGGCGATGTGCGTTTTGCCGAGGCCTTGCAAGCGATGGGCGCACGTGTTGAGATGGGCGATAACTGGATGGTCGCGCACGCGCCGGAAAAGGGCAAGCTGCGCGCGATTGATCTGGATTGCAATCACATTCCCGATGCGGCCATGACGCTGGCGGTGTGCGCTTTGTTTGCTGACGGCGTGACTACTTTGCGGAATATCGCAAGCTGGCGCGTGAAAGAGACTGATCGCATTCATGCAATGGCGACTGAGCTACGCAAGGTGGGTGCTGCGGTGGAGGCGGGCGCGGATTTTATTCGCATCACACCGCCCGCAAAAATTCTACACGCAGCTATTGATACCTATGACGATCATCGCATGGCCATGTGTTTTTCATTAGTGGCGTTCGGCGGGGCAGGCGTTCGTATCAATGAGCCGGAGTGTGTGGCGAAAACTTTCCCTGATTACTTTGCGCGTTTGGACGAGGTGGTGAAACCCGTGCCTGTTGTTGCTATAGATGGCCCTTCCGCTTCCGGCAAGGGCACGGTCGCACAGCTGGTGGCGCAGGAGCTGGGCTTTCATTATTTAGATAGCGGCGCGCTCT
>JANONT010000273.1:0-3445 GCA_031420955.1 Candidatus Nitrotoga sp.
GAGAATGACCCGGCGAGAGATTATTTGGGTTCAATATGATCATCATTAAAAAAGCCTGCCAATCATTAAAGCTGGCAGGCTTTTTTTATTCCCCACCTACTTGAAATAATCGTCGATGTTCTTTAATCGCGTAGCGATCGGTCATGCCGGCGATGTAGTCGGCCACGGCACGCGGGCAATCTTTTTCGGCTTGCGGTTGAAAGTGCGGCGGCAGTAAGCGGCTGTCTTGGGTGAATGCGCCGAACAAATCGTCGATGATGCGTTGCGCTTTCGCGCTCATCCGCAGCACTTGGTAGTGGCGGTACAGGTGGGTGCGGAGGAATGCTTTGAGCGCTTGGTTGAGTTGATGCACCTCGCCGCTAAAGGCGACGATGGGCGGCGCGGCGCGCACCTCGGCTATATTTTGGATGGCGTGTGCGGCCAGATTTTTTTCGGTCTCGCGGATGAGGTCGGTGACCAGGGCGTTAATCATGCGGCGGATGGTTTCGTGAATGAGCCGCCGCTCTGAAATGGCCGGATAGGTTTGTCGCGCCAGCTCTAAATGTTGGGCAAATAATTGCACCGAAGAAATTTGTTCTAGCGTGATGAGCTTGGAGCGCAGGCCATCATCTACATCGTGATTGTTGTAGGCAATTTCGTCTGCCAGATTGGCAATCTGCGCTTCTAGTGAAGGGCGTTGGTCGTTTAAAAAACGCTCGCCGACTTCGCCCAAGGTGCGCGCATTTTTGAGCGAGCAATGTTTGAGTATGCCTTCGCGCGTTTCAAAGCAGAGATTGAGTCCGTCGAACGCGCCATAGTGATCTTCTAATTTATCCACCACACGCAGTGATTGCAGGTTGTGTTCAAAGCCACCGTGGGTTTTCATGCAGGCGTTGAGCGCGTCTTGCCCGGCGTGACCAAACGGCGTGTGGCCGAGGTCGTGCGCCAAAGAAATCGCCTCGACTAAATCTTCATTCAAATGCAGATTGCGCGCGATAGAACGGCCTATTTGCGCCACTTCCAAGCTGTGCGTCAAACGCGTGCGAAACAAATCCCCCTCATGGTTAACGAATACCTGAGTTTTATATTCCAGCCGCCGAAACGCGGTGGAATGAATAATGCGATCGCGGTCACGCTGAAATTCGCTGCGTCCAGACGGACGTTCTTCTTTGAAAAGTCGTCCGCGTGATGTGCTGTCGGTGACTGCGTAGGGGGCGAGGTTATGCATGGACGGTGTGTTCTTGCAATATTAGGCGCAGTATGTCGGTGGGCACATCTTTGCTGATTTGTGCGTGGCCAATCGCTTTTAAAAGAATGAAGCCCATTTTTCCACCTTCTACTTTTTTATCCAGACCCATGAGTTGTAAGTATTTTTCTACGCCCAAATTAGGCGCGGAGATGGGCAATTCGGCAAGCTTAAAAATTTTTATAATGCGTTCTACATCTACTATATTCAGCATACCCAAACGTGCAGAAAGTTGTGCGGCTAAAATAGTCCCCGCCGCTACCGCTTCGCCATGCAGCCACACGCCATAGCCCATGCCGTTTTCGATGGCGTGACCAAAAGTGTGGCCGAGGTTAAGCGTGGCGCGTATGCCTGCCGCGCCTTCGCGCTCATCGGCGGCCACCACGTCGGCTTTGTTTTCGCAGCTACGGCGTATGGCGTAATCCAGCGCGATCACATCACGCGCTAATAATTTGTGCAGGTTATTTTCGAGCCACACAAAAAATTCTGCGTCACGTATGAGGCCGTATTTGATCACTTCAGCGATACCTGCGCGTAGCTCGCGATCTGGCAAAGTGTTGAGCGTAGCGCTGTCGGCGATGACTACTTGCGGCTGATAAAACGCGCCTATCATATTTTTGCCGAGCGGATGGTTGATGCCTGTTTTACCGCCGACAGAGGAATCGACCTGCGCTAATAATGTGGTGGGAATTTGGATGAAAGGCACGCCGCGTAAATAAGTGGCGGCAGCATAGCCGGTCATGTCGCCGATGACTCCGCCGCCCAGCGCGATGAGCGGCGTTTTACGCTCGCAATGATTTTGCAACAGCGCGTCGTAAATATGCCCCAATGTTTCGGCATTTTTATATTCTTCGCCATCTGGCAAAATAATGGGGATGGTTTCTTTGCCGTGTGCTTGCAGCATCAAGCGCAATGCGTCTAGATATAAAGGCGCGACAGTGGTGTTGGTCACGATCACCACTTGTTTGTGCGGAAGATGCGGCAGTAATAATTCTGCTTGCGCCAACACGCCCGCCCCGATATGGATGGGGTAGCTACGTTCAGCGAGGCCTACGGTTAAAGTTTGCATAGGTATTCCAATTTTTGATGGGCTAATTCTTAAGTAGCATCAGCCGCCGCGCGATTTAATTCCTGTTGGAAATTGAGCACTAAACTACTCGCGCTGCGTTTGCCTGTGTGCATCACCACGCTGGCGATTGCTGCATACAGTGGATCACGCTGCTCAAATAATAATTTAAGCGTGGCCTGCGGGTCAGCGGTCTGCAATAGCGGGCGATTGCGATCATTACGCGTGCGCTGCCATAGGTCATGTACGGTACTTCTTAAATAAACCACGATCCCATTCTTTTGTAACGCGGCACGGTTTTCCATGCTCAATATTGCGCCACCACCCGTTGCTAAAACAATATTATCAAGGCGCACCAAATCTTGAATGACCGCCGCCTCGCGCACACGAAAGCCCGCTTCCCCTTCAACATCAAAAATATGCGGGATGGTCACGCCGGTGCGTTTTTGAATTTCATCATCGCTGTCGATAAACTGTTTTCCCAACTGTCGGGCGAGTAATTTTCCGACCGTGGTTTTGCCCGCGCCCATCATGCCGACTAAAAAAATATTTCCAGAAGGGCGTACGGCAAGCTGTGGCGTATGTTGGAGGTTGGGGGCTTGCACCAGTTTGATTCCGGTTAATTACATAGACGAATTGTAGCGGAAAATGTTTATTGAACTGGGTGAAATCTGGGGGGCGAAATCTGGTGAGAAAGTGAGGATAGGAAATAGGCGGAGACTATTCGCTTTCTAACTTGTCGTTCAACGTGAAAATAACTGTTTTGGTGATGCTGAGAATATCCACATCGCGACGGATGTCCGCCGGCAGGGGCGCGTAGGGCGCGGCTAATCTTACGATACGCAGGGCTGCCGCATCCAGCACGCCTTTGCCGGAGGAGCGGGTTACCTCCAGCTTTTCTATTTTGCCATCGGCCAGTATCGAGACGGTAATTTGCACGTTGCCATAAATATTTTTTTTGCGTATGACTTCGGGGTAATTTAAGTTACCGACGCGCTCAACTTTAATGCGAAAGTCTTCAATGTATCGCGCGAAACGATACTCTTGCGTGCGTGCGCCGATAAATTTTCGGCGCGGCATTTTTTGATAGAGCTCAATATTTTTATTGATCTCGGCTTCCAGCCGCGCAATTTCTAAGCTGCGCTGTACCAGGT
>JANONT010000274.1:0-5961 GCA_031420955.1 Candidatus Nitrotoga sp.
ATTAATTGAATGCATAACAAAAACCTTTTTCTCGTTGTCAGTTGGTGGGTTCTCTTTTGTATGTCCAGCCACGCCCAAGCGACCGGTACGCTCGCAGGCACAGTCATTTCCAATACTGTCACGTTAGCCTATACCCTAGATGGGGCGGCAAACGTTGCTTCCAGCAATACGGCTACATTCACCGTGGACGAAATCATCAATGTGTCGCTGGTGGCGCAGGATGCCGCGCCTGTTGCAGTAAACTCACCCGATACTAACCGTGTCATTACCTTCACGTTAATCAACATCGGCAATGGTTCAGAAAACTTTAGCCTAAATCGTAATAACGCCATTGCGGGCGATCAATTTGATCCGCTCACTGCTGCTGCCGGCGGAATCTTCCTTGAAAGTGGTGCAGCAACAGGCTTTCAAGCCAGCGGCCCGAATGCTGACACGTTTTACATCCCCGGCAGCAATGATCCTGTCTTGACCGCAGATGCCAGTCGCGTCGTTTATTTGGTTAGCGATATTCCGAGTTCTTTAGCATTGGGTAGCACGGCGCGCGCGAGCTTGAGTGCGGCGTCATTGACTGCTGGCGCATCGGGTGCTGCGCCCGGCACCACGCTCGCCGGGTTGGGCGTGGGCGGGGGTGATGCACTGGTTGGTGCGAGCCGTGCAGCGGCAAACATAGTGGGGAGTTATCAAGTCTCTGGGCTGGCGGTGGCGGTGTTCAAGCGCGTGTCGCTCATTCAAAATCCACAAGGGCGCACCAGCACAATTATTATGCCGGGTAGCGTGCTGACGTATAGCGTCACCCTTCGCGTAAGCGGCAATGGCACGGCCAGCAATTTGGCTTTTAATGACCCGTTGCCCGCTGAGACTGACTTTGTCCCTGGCAGTATCACCGTTAATGGCCTGGCGCGTACGGATGCGGCTGGGGACGACAATGCAAATTTCGCCGCCAATACGATTAATGTTGTTTTTGGCAATACGGTTTCACCTGCAACACACGTCATCGAGTTTCGAGTCACGGTTAAATAATTTTTATTTTAAGGAGGCATTATGAAAAAACAGTATTTCTTAAATTTAACTTTTGCGCTGAGCTTGGTTGCGACATCGCTTGTTGCTGCATCTGTTGTCCACGCACAACAAGTAGGCAATGTAGAGCTTAAAAACATCGCTGAAATAGAAGTCGAGACCAAAGATGTCACAGGCAAGATCACACGCAAACGCACGCCTGCAGATAAAGCGGTACCCGGCACAACCATTATTTACACCACCACAGTCAAAAATATCGGCAATAAGCCTGTAGGCGATATTGTCATCAACAACCCTGTACCGCAGCACACCACCTTGGTTGCGGGTAGCGTGTTTGGCGCAAATACCGACATTACTTACTCGGTAGATGGCAAGACTTTCGCCACACCGGATAAGCTCAAAGTAAAAGGCAAAGATGGTAAAGAGGTGTCCGCTACCGCATCGGATTACAGCCATATTCGCTGGACGATGAGAGGCAATTTGGTAGTGGGTAAAACGGGCGAAGTGGGATTTAGAGCAACCGTTAAATAACCTTAACATACAACGCAAAAATCATGCGCTTACATTTTCAGTTTTTTATGGGCATTTGGGGGGTGGCGGTCGCGTCAGCATTACGCTCGCTCGATCATCCGCCGTGGATAAGGGGTACACGTCATCTGTTGGCCGGGCATGGCTCGCCAACGGGGAGCGGGTCATGCCGATGGAGCGCACCTAAAGGCGGCTTGGGGAGAGCAGATTTCTAACCCCGCGCAGTATCACAGTTTTGTAGCAGTTTTAAAGCGTAATTAAGCAGTTTAATTTTTAAAAGGAGAAACATCATGAAAGCATCACAATCAAATAGCCGATTACGTGCCGGGGCAGTTGCCTTGGCACTGCTCGGTAGCATCACTTGGGCGGGCGCGGCCAGTGCAGCGGGTACGGTGTCTGGCACGTCTATTAGCAACTTGGCGACATTAACCTATGCGGTTGGTGGGGTTACACAAGCCACCATTGGGTCATCTGCTGGAGGCAACACTGCCGGTGCCGGAACGGCCACCACTTTTACCGTGGATAACAAAGTTAACTTGAGTGTGTTAGAGACGGGTAATACGGTCACGTTAGTGGCGCCGGGTTCTGCAAATCAGGTCACCACGTTTACAGTTAACAACTTGGGTAACACGGCGCAAGGCTATACGCTTACGCCTGCAAATCAGGGGATCACTACCAATATTGCGGGTTTTGCGGATAGCTTTGATGTTACCGGCTTCCAAGTATTTGTGGATGGCAACAACAACGGCATTTACGACGCAGGTGTTGATACGGCAACAGCTATTTCTACGCTGGCTCCCGATGCTACAGTGAGTGTGTTTGTGTTGGCAAACGTTCCGGTTGGGCAAGCAAATAACACGCAAGCCAATGTAACCTTAACTGCAATTACAACAACAGCAGGTACGGCTACTCCAGTTGTTGAAACTGCAGGTGCGGATACGGCTGGGGTGGATATTGTATTTGCAGATGCAGCGACGCTTGAAGCTAACTTCGTTGGCGAAAGCGCGGCACGTAACGCACAAGCTACGGCACGTGATGCGTATCGTGTTGCCGCAGCGGTTATCAGCGTTGCCAAAACCTCGACCCTGCTATGCGATCCGTTTAATTTCACAACCAATCCAAAACATATTCCCGGAGCGATTGTGCGTTGGGCGATCACCATCAGCAATGCCAATGCGGCATCCGCATCAGCAGTGCTGGCAACGGTAGGCGATACACTTGATGGCAACACTTTGCATGATGCCAATTTGGTTGTGCCCACGGCTACTGTTTGTTCGAGTGCTACCGGCACACCAGAAAGTCTAGCAGGGCGTGGCTTTCAGGTTGAATCCAACGTTGTTGCCCGAACACTGGGCGGGCAGGGTGGCACAGGCTACATGACCAACGGTGCGGATGCAGATGGTGCAACCATCGCGGGTCAGGCAGTCACAATTGATTACTCGACGGCAATACCTGCAGGTGCTGGTCATGCTGCGGGTGAATTAAAGCCGGGTGAGTCTGTGACTGTAACCTTCAACGTAACGATTCAGTAATCAAGGCTATCCTTGTTTGAGTACTTGCAATCTTCCTTGAACAACGCGCATGCAGCATCGCGCGTTGGGTCAGGGGCAAGCTGGTTGGTGGGTTCGCACCCATCAGCCGGTCTTGTCACGCGCATCCTCAGTGTTATTGGGTGTGTGCGTGACAAGGCTATTAACCTCGTCAAAAGAATGGAGTTCAGCAAGCCGGGCGCATGCATCGCTCCCATTGCTTTGCTGGTTGCTGTTCTGTGGCCGCTGGCGGTGCACGCAGTTACGCCGCCCAATACTGCCATTATCAATACCGCGCGCGCGACTTATGAGGTGAATGGCGTGATCATCGTCGCCAGCGGCGCAGTGACTGTTACTACCGCTGCGCAAACTCCCGCGCTAATCGAATTTTTGCGCTATGCACCGGGTGTAGGGGTTGCCACTATTGTGCAGCCCACCCTCAGTAACGGCACAATACTTCCAGCACCCGTGGTAGGTAATACCACGCTGGCTGTGGGCAGCGCGTTACCGCTGGCTCGCGCCACTACTTATACCAGCGGCGAACCCGTTTTTATTAAGGTAACCGACTACGACAGAAATCAAAACCCGTCGCAGTTGGACACCCTCAGCATCGTTATTCGCACGTTGGAAGGTGGGGAGTTTGAAAATCTCGTGCTGACCGAAACAGGTCCTGATACCGGCATATTTGTGGGCTATGTGCAAAGCGCGCTGGGTGAAACACCTCCCGCCCTTAATGCCCCAAGATTAATTGGCTTTGCACAAGCACCGCTTAGCCCCGCCGCGATCAATAACGGGACGCTGAATACCTATTCGAATGCCCAGCTTTCTGTGACCTATCAAGATGGGGTCAATGGCAATACTTCTATCGCCGCTGCGGCGTTGATTGATCCCTTTGGCGTGTTGTTTGATTCCGCCACGGGCGCGCCTGTAAATGGTGTGCGAATTACGATGATTGATGTAACCACAGGATTGCCGGCTATCGTCTTTGGCAATGATGGCGTGAGCCGTTTTCCTTCAACCATCACCACTGGCGGCACGGCCACTGACGCAAGCGGCCTGGTTTACAATTTTGCGCCGGGTGCATACCAGTTTCCGCTGGCGGCGGCGGGTACGTATCGCTTGGAAGTTATTCCGCCCATTGGTTTTAGCTTCCCCTCAACTATATCAAATGCCACTTTGCAAACCTTGCCGGGCGCGCCTTACGCGTTAGTGGTGGGTTCGCGCGGGGAAGATTTTCCGCTGGTTGATGGCCCACCGTTGCGTATAGATATTCCCTTGGATTCCGCCAACGGCAGCTTGCAAATCACCAAAAGTGCCAGCAAAGCGGTGGTCAGCGTGGGCGACTTTGTGCCGTATATATTGAGCATACGCAACCCAAATCCACTGGATACGGCTGCGGCAGTGCAAATTGTGGATCGCCTGCCCATTGGCTTCCGTTATCAGGCAAACACGGCGCGCTTAAACGATGTGGTGCTGACCAATCCAACAGTTTCTACGGATGGCCGCACGCTGACCTTTAATCTGGGCGTGCTGGCTGCGGGTGTCACCGTTAATGTGAAATATGTCGCAGCCGTGGTGGCGGGCGCGCAAGCGGGCCCCGCAGAAAATACCGCACAAGCACTGGGCATCGTCTCTAACACCGCGCGTGCCACAGTGCTGGTGCGTGAAGATTTAAATCACTCCCGTGCGATTTTGATGGGCCGAGTGATTGTGGGGTCGTGTGATGATGGCGTGGAAAATGATGCGATCGGATTAGCTAATGTGCGCATTGTGTTGCAAGACGGTACGTACATCCGTACCGACAAAGAAGGCCGCTGGCACGCCGACAATATTCGCCCTGGCACACATGTGGTGCAGCTTGATTTGGATAGTTTGCCCAAAGGTTATGAAGTATTGGCTTGCGAAGATAACGCACGTTTCGCGGGCAGAAATTATTCGCAATTTGTGAATGTGCGTGGCGGCTCGTTATGGCGCGCAGATTTTTATGTGCAAAAAACAGGAGTGTCTGTCGAGCCTGTTATCGCACCCGTTATGCCGCCCGCGCCCGTTATTGAATTGCCCCCCGTTTGCTTGGTTGAGCCTACAACAGAGATCGCCGTGCCTACGAAATTCACCATTTCTTCCGATAAAACTTTTGAATTTAATAAAGCACTGTTGCGTGACGAAGGCAAGGCCGAGCTGGATAATTTTGCCGATAAAGTGAAGCCGCTCAGTTTTACCACTATCAGAATCACTGGGCACACCGACAAGCTCGGCAGCGCGCAATATAATAAAGCCTTGTCGCTTAGGCGTTCAAATGCAGTTAAAGAGTATCTTGTGAGCAAGGGCATACGTCCCGACCAAATTGAAACAGTCGGTGGTGGTAAAGATTTCCCCATTACCACTCCCAGCCTGTGCGCTCTGCTGAGCGGCAAGGCGCGTATTAAATGCCTTGCACCAAATCGCCGCGTTGCAGTGGACGTATTGGGGCTTGCACAAACACTTGCGTCTGTGCCGCAAATTACTAATTGCATTTCACCTGAGGAACATGCGCAACGCTTGGCCGCATTGACCCTTGTCGCCCAAAATAATGCCGCTCAAAACACGACTCCTCCACCGGTACTTACGCCCACTGCATCGGTTACCACCGATGCGGCTGTGCCAGCAGCAGGCGCAAAGGCGGGTGAAAAATTAGGCGAGCAACAGGGTACGCAGTTGGTAGAAAAATTACCTTACGATGAAAAGTGGTTAGCGACTGCCTCGCTGGACACCGAGTGGCTGCATCCGCAAGAGAGTTTCCAGCCAGCCTTGCCTGTCATCAAAATCGCGGTTAAACATGCCCCCAGCCAGCGTGTGGAAGTAAAAGTGAATGGCGAAAAAGTCAGTGCACTTAACTTTGATGGTAAGA
>JANONT010000275.1:0-3545 GCA_031420955.1 Candidatus Nitrotoga sp.
TTGTCTTGAATGTAGAGATTAAATGCGCCACCCTCGACCCACGTACCGATGGAGATTTTGCGCTGTTCAACATGCTGCAATGCGTCGTGTGAATTTTGCAAAAGGTTATGTATCACTTGCCGCAAGCGTGTGGCATCGCCCTTTACCAAGGCCTGCGGCGCGTTGAGGTGCAAGGTAATTTGGCTACTGTTGGCCTCATATAAACCGAGCACTTCGCGCAATAATTGATGCACATCCAGCTCGACTAATTTGGGCGCGGGCGCACGCGCATAGTCGGCAAATTCGGTCACCATATTTTTCATGGCGGCCACTTGGCTCACAATCGTTTGCGTGGCGCGTTGCAGCAAAAGCGCGTCGTTGCCAGCCAACTTGGAATGTAATTTATGCCGCAAATGCTCGGCTGAAAGTTGGATGGGAGTTAACGGATTTTTAATCTCATGCGCCAAACGCCGCGCCACTTCGCCCCAAGCTGCCTGCCGCTCGGCCTGCAATAGATGGGTGATGTCATCAAACACTATGACAAAACCATTTTCTGTAGGGGTCGCTAAGCGTGTGCCGCGCATCAATAATATTTGGTTGCCATTTTTACTCAGCCGCTCAATCTGACGCTGCCACTCTGCCGTCGGTGTCTCTTTAAATGCCTGCACTACAGCGTGGCAAAATGGCCGCAGCAGCGGGTAACGAATGGCAATGTCGGGCAAAGGCAAACCCTGCACGCCAAATAGAGAGGCTTCCAAAATATGCACCGCGCTACTGTTAACCGAGCGCAATCTAAATTCTTCATCAACCACGAGCACGCCAGAAGATAGGTGCGCGAGTACACTTTCTAGATAAATTTTGGCATTTTCCACTTCGCGTTGATGGTTTTCGCTCATGTTTTTTGCTTCGGCCAACTGCAAAGTCATGCTGTTAAAAAGGCTGGTGAGCGCGCCCAGTTCATCACTACTTTTTACCGGATGCTGGTGTGTGTAATCGCCCTGCGCGATGGCGCGCGTGCCTTCGGCCAGTGCCGCCAGCGGCGCACTGAGCCGCTCACTGATAAAAAATGCGGCGGATACCGCACTCAACAAAACAATCAACAGCGACAAAGTGAGCGTGATTCCATACAAGCGTTTCAGCCCTAATCTAGATGACAACAAACCTTGATAACCCTGATAAGCCCCCTGCACCGTTTCCACATTCGCCGCCAATTGCTGCGGGGCAGCTTGCACCAGTTGTAAAATTTTTGCAGCCTCAACCGCGCGCGTATTTTCGATCAGCACCAACACGCGTAAGACCAAGCTTCCATCCGGCAACGTGTCCACGAGGCGGTGTGTTTTATTTTGTAGCACTTGACCGTGCAACGTCGGCGGCAGCTCG
Source organism: Candidatus Nitrotoga sp. (assembly GCA_031420955.1). GTDB lineage: Bacteria > Pseudomonadota > Gammaproteobacteria > Burkholderiales > Gallionellaceae > Nitrotoga. The sequence goes on from JANONT010000275.1 coordinate 1,360, forward strand.
CCCGCGTCAACCGCGTCGATCATGGGCACGGCGTTGCGCGTGACAAATACGCCTAATTTTCCACTGCTATCAAATAACGACAGCTCTTGCGCGGCCCCCTCTTGCATGAGCTGATTCAATACCTGCTTTTGTTGCGCTGGATTTTTGGTCGCCAGCGTAAGGGCGGCGGTTTGCCCTTTTTGGGTTAATAAATCTAAATTATTTTCGAGCGCGGCACGCCCTAAATCCAAGCCACCTTCCAAGGCTTTTTCGATACGCACGTCGAACCAAGACTCAATGCTTTTACCTAAAAATTGCACCGACACGCCATACACCAACAAGCCTGGCAACACTGCGATCAAAGTAAAAAACAAGGTCAAGCGCAAGCTCAATTTCGCGCCAAACACCTGCGCCTTAACGCGGCCTTTAAGCTGCCATAATTGATAGCCAACCAACACCGCCAAGCTGCTAGCCAGCAAGCCGGCCAAGGCCAGCAAGCCGTAATAATTTCTGGAAAAAAGATCAGTGTCCGCGCTCGCACTCGACAGCAGATAGAGCAGCAAGCCCCCTAAAAACGCGCTGATAAAAATAAGATATTTCATCGCGTACTCACTTTTGCTCAGCGGGTACAGTGCTGACTATCCAGCGATACCATTCCGAATCAAAATTCCAATCGCCCGTTGCCAGCGCGTTAACCTGTAACGGCTTGGGCAACTGCGTAACGTCTAGGTGCATACGCACGGCGGCAATGTATTCATCGCCCTCATCATCGGGAATAAATATCTGAAAATATTTGGTGTATTTGCCGGGAGGGTTAGGTTTAACGGCTGGGATAGCGGGCGCAGATTGGCGGCTGACCACGCTCAGGGCTTCTTCTAGTGTGGGGAAATTTTGAAATAAGGGGCCACGTGCCACACGATATTGTCGCGTAAGGGCGTTATACGACAACCGCGTGACTTGTTCATTTTGCACCACGGCTTCATCAAACCAATACCAACGTGGGCGGGTGAGGGTAAATTCGCTGATGAAATACAGTGGCACGCCGCGCGTCAGTGCTTGCTCCACCACAAAGTTAAAACGAATATCAAAATTCGCCGAAAGCAAATAATGATCTTCTACCAGCCGCGCTTCGGCTTTTTGTACCACGATGCCGTCAGCAAAAGCCTGCTTGCTGGCAATCATTAAACCGCAAAAAATCATGGCGCAAATAAGCGATAGCCCCCAGCGAGTCCGGTGTGCCTGCTTGTGATGATCTGCGGTCAAAATCATTTGCGTGGGGTCAGATACTCATGCAGCTATTGTTTGCGTAACAGGGCATAAAAAAATCCATCATGGTGATCATCCGGCAACATTTGTCCGTTTATAAACTCAGCAGCAGACACCCCATTTGCGACTGGTAACGCGAGTTGCTGCGCGTCTTTATTATTTTGTAAAAATTCATCTATCACATGCTGGTTTTCTTGTGTAAAAATAGAACAAGTGACGTATAGCAATTTGCCGCCATTTTCTAACATACGCCATAAATTATGTAGGATGTCGCGTTGCTGCTGAGCAAAGCCCACAATGTCTGCAGGGCGGCGCAACCATTTTATATCAGGGTGGCGGCGCACCACGCCAGAGGCAGAGCACGGCACATCGGCCAAAATTCGTTGGAATAATTTACCGTCCCACCAGCCATCCGATTGAGCAATATCGCCCACTGTTAACTTGGCTGATAACTGCAAGCGTTGCAAATTTTCTTGCACGCGCGCTAAGCGCGATGCGTCTTTATCCACCGCCCACAAATTAATATCCGCCAACTCTAACAGATGCGTACTTTTACCACCGGGGGCAGCACAGGCATCGAGTACGCGCATTCCGTCATGCACATCTAAAAAGTGTGCGGCATATTGCGCGCCCGCATCTTGCACAGAAACCAAACCATCAAAAAATCCAGGCAGCTTATCAACCGACACGGCTTGCTCTAATTGAATAGCCTCTGCTTGAATGGCCCCGGATTGAACAATGTCAAGCGCAACCAATTGTGCAGCAATGCCATGCCGCGTGAGCAACGCTAAATAATCGGCCGCATTATTGCGCCGACCATTCACGCGCAAAGTCATCGGCGGATGCTGGTTGCCCGCCAATAAAATACGCGCTGCTTGCGCGCCATACTGCGCTTTAACTTGATCGACCCACCATTGCGGGTAAGCGTAACGCCCCTCTTC
>JANONT010000276.1:0-1866 GCA_031420955.1 Candidatus Nitrotoga sp.
CTAAAGCGGTTAAACGACACCCATGACTCCAAGGCATTTCGAAAGTTAGTATTAACCGAAGCATCGCTGGCGGGAAAGTTATCCCATCCGCACATTGTGAAATTGTTGGACGCAGTGCTGGAAGGTGACCTGAATTATGTGGTGATGGAATACGTCGAAGGCGAGACGCTGGAGCGATATGCCGAGGTGGACAGCTTGCTGCCATTAAGTACGGTGGCCGAGATCATTTACAAGTGCTGCAAAGCCTTGGAATACCCGCAATTTCAGGGGGTCACGCATCGTGACATTAAACCTGAAAATATTATGCTGTGCGGAGAGAGCGACATCAAGATTGCCGACTTTGGTGCAGCGGTGCTGGCGGATCAACAAACCACGCAGGTGAGCGGCATCGGCTCACCTGCTTATATGTCGCCGGAGCAGGTCACCGATCAGGCGTTAACCCATCAGACGGATATTTATTCGCTGGGCGTGGTGATGTATAAATTGCTCACGGGTAAACTGCCGTTTGAGGCGCGCAATAAATATAGTTTGATTTATCAAATTATGAATATCGAGCCGCCTCGCCCCAGCACTTTTCGCCCTGAGATACCCGCTGAGATGGAAAAAATTGTGTTGCATGCCATCCACAAAGATAAGGAAAAACGCTATCAAACCTGGGCGAAATTTGCGGGCGATCTGGTGCATTTATTTAGCGGCGGCGTGGCGGATCAAGCACATATTTTCGATAGAGAAAAGTTTGATACGCTACGAAAATTAGCCTTTTTCAAAGGTTTTAGCGATGTGGAACTTTGGGAAATATTGCGAATCAGCGTGTGGCACAAAGTGCAAAAGAGTCAAACTATTCTGGTAGATGGTTCTGAAGGTAGTGACTTCTTTGTCATTGCGCATGGCACTGCAAAAGTTATGAAAAACAAAAGATTGCTGAGCGTGTTGCGTGCCGGCGATTGTTTCGGTGAGATGGCGCATCTGAATGATCAAGGTTTTAAACGCACCACCGATGTGGTGGCAAAAACAGATATTACGTTAATCGAATTCAAGCCCGTGATATTGGAAAAAGCCTCGATGGAATGCCGCTTGAAGTTGAGCGATGCGTTTTTGCGTATCTTGGTGAAACGCCTGTCAGTGGCGAATACGCGGGTTTCTTATTTGTTGCAAGATCATGGCGACGAATGACATTTGTTGTGCGGGGCAAGTAAGTGAGGGCAGATATGGATACATTTAAAAATATCAAGGCACCAGAGTTGCAAGCAAGGCTCGGCGAAGTACGTTTGATTGATGTACGCACCGAGGCAGAAACTGCTCGCGGTATTATTCAAGGTGCGCAGAAAATCCCTTTGCATCTATTGCCTGCACGTTTATCGGAATTTGATAGCAACGCGCCCATCGTGTTTTATTGCCAGATGGGTGGTCGCTCATCACAGGCGGCAGCCTTTGCGGCAGGGCAAGGTTTTGTTGATGTTTACAATTTGCAGGGCGGGATAACTGGGTGGGCGCAAGCTGGGCAGCCTGTGTCAGATGTTAGTAGCGTATGAGTGATTTGTTATTTGACGTGGAGCTGGATGCACGTCAACTCAGTTGTCCGCTGCCCATACTCCGCACTAAAAAATCGTTGGCACAAATGGCCGCTGGACAGGTGCTAAAAGTGCGCGCCACCGATAAAAAATCCCCCGATGATTTCGTCGCATTTTGCGCGCAAACTGGAAATGAGTTGCTGTCATCGACACAAGAGAATAATGAATTTATTTTTTATGTGCGGCGCCGAGGTTGACTACTTGGATTGATCTTGCAATTGCTCCAATATTGCCGGATTTTCTAGCGTAGACGTGTCTTGCATAATCGCCTCGCCACGGGCAATGGCGCGCAGCA
>JANONT010000277.1:0-11635 GCA_031420955.1 Candidatus Nitrotoga sp.
GCGCGTTAATCGCCTGCGCGACGCATCCCGCTGCTGCCGGACAAATTTATTTGGTGAGTGATGGGGAAGATATTTCTACGCCAGATTTATTACGCCAACTTGCGCTTGCGATGAATATTCCTACGCGCTTATTTTCTTGTCCATTATTTTTATTGCGCCTAGCAGGCAGCTTGGCGGGCAAGTCGGCTCAAATTGAGCGTTTGTTAGGTTCTCTACAAGTGGATAGTGCTAAAATCCGCCGCGATTTATCTTGGCAGCCGCCCTATACTTTGCAACAAGGGTTGCAGGCCACCGTACAAAACAAAACCAAACTTTAAAGAAGGAGCAGCATGTCATACCACTACGCCCCGATTATGTCGGTGGTTATTACGCTCGTTATTATTAGCGCGATACTGACGCATAAGGCCAAAGAAGCCATTCAAGATATGCCCAACGAACGCTCGCTGCACACCCTGCCTGTGCCGCGCATCGGCGGCTTGGCGATAGTGCTGGGCATAGTCGCGGGTTGGTCGGTGATGTGGTCCGCAGTGGTGTGGTGGATCGTGGGGCCGATGCTCATATTATTTGCGGTGTCGCTGCGCGATGATCTAAAAGGCGTGCCGATACATTGGCGTTTGCTGACGCATATTATTGCCGCTTCGCTGCTCGTTTTTGGTTCTGGCCTCGTCGAGCAAAATGTGGCGTTAGCATTTTTGGTGTTGCTGTGCGCGGTGTGGATGATTAATTTGTACAACTTTATGGATGGCGCGGATGGCTTGGCAGGCGGCATGACGGCCATGGGGTTTTTCATGTATGGCATGGCAGGCTTGATGAGCGAGAACATTCAACAGGCCATGCTTAATTTTACAATCGGTGTCGCCGCGCTCGGATTTATCAATTACAACTTTCATCCGGCAAAATTATTCATGGGCGATTGCGGCTCCATTCCATTGGGATTTTTAGCCGCAGCCATGGCGTTGTGGGGCTGGCAATTAGGCATGTGGCCGGCGTGGTTTCCATTATTAGTGTTCTCGCCATTCATCATGGATGCCAGCGTGACGCTACTCAAACGCACATTGCAGCGCAAGAGAATTTGGGAAGCGCATCGCGCACATTATTATCAGCGTCTAATTTTAATGGGATGGGGGCACGATAAGTTGGCTTGGTACAGCTACGCGCTCATGCTGCCAGTAGGCGTTTCCGCGCTGTGGGCTTTGCATTTATCGCCGACCTCAGTCGGGCTGCTATTTTTATTTTGGGGCGGCGTGTATGCAGCGTTAATGCGTGTGGTGGACAGTCGCTGGGCAGTTTTTCAGTTCAGCCAAAATGACAAGCCAGCGTAATTAAAACCTTGTTAACAAGCTTGGATAATCCCACAAACCGTCATCTCCGCGCAGGCAACAATGACGGAGCCTCATGGAAACCCTCAACCAATTTTTAACCTCTGACCTCAGTCTGTGGGGCTTATTCCTCGCCAGTTTACTCGGCGCAACGCTGCTGCCTGGCGGTTCCGAAATTGCGCTTGTTGGCGTATTAAAACTGCATCCAGAATTATTCTGGCCAGCTATTTTGCTCGGCACGTTGGGCAACACTTTAGGCGGCATGATTACCTTTGCGATGGGCTGGATGCTACCTGCGACACAACCATTAAAGCATGTCGAAAAAATGCGGCAGTACGGCACACCCGCGTTGTTATTGGCGTGGACGCCGCTGGTGGGTGACGCACTGTGTTTGGCGGCGGGCTGGTTAAAATTAAATCCGTGGTATGCGATATTGTTTATGGTAATCGGAAAATTCGCGCGCTATTGGATTATTGCAATGGCAGTTTAATCTTGCTGTGCCATTAAACCGCTAAAGGGCGCATCGCCGTGTTAAATCTCGGCTCGGAATGCTCATTGACATCGAGTCAACTCCGCTTCCTCGCCAAGCTTCGCCTTGCGCTGCATCCCTTGAGCGATTTCTGACACAGTAAGTTTAAGAAGACATAGAATGTTTTCCCGCAATGGCATCTGTTATGCGGCTCGCAGCAGAGAAATAAAAACGTCGCGAGCGATGGCAGAACAAGGCGCGAAAGGGCAAGAAAGCGGAGTTGGCTCAAATGCCAATGAGCATTTCTGGCACTTGAGCAACGCAGTTATGGCGAGCGCAGCAGTTTTAGCATGTGTAAGCCCCACGCCACCCCAAACCCATTAACCTCGCTGGCCACCATGCCCAGCCCGCCCTCGCAGCGGCTGGAAGATAAATCCACATGCAACCACGGCACATCCTCCACAAAGCGTTTAAGAAAACGCGCGGCGAGAATGTGATCGGCTTCGCCATCCAAAGTGCATTGCTTGATGTCGGCCACTTTGGAATCCAACGCGGTTTCGTAATCATCATCCAGCGGAAAAGCGCACAAGCGTTCACCAACAATTTTGCCGACGCTCACCGCACGTTGCAACAACTCCTCTCGATTACCCAGCACGCCGCTGTAACGCGCGCCCAGTGCCACGGCCATGCTGCCGGTGAGCGTGGCAAAATCGATCATTAAGTCCGGCTTAGCGCGCGCCGCCAGCGTTAACGTGTCGGCCAGCACCATGCGCCCCTCGGCATCGGTGTGCATAATCTCGATGGTCGTGCCATTCAGCGCGGTGACAATATCATTTTGTTTATACGCTTTGGGGCTGATGTGGTTTTGCGCCAAGGCCAACCAACAATCAATATTGACCGCCAATTTATTTTGCGAGGCCGCCAGCAATATGCCCAACGCCACCGCCGAGCCATTCATGTCCTCGTGCATATTAAGCATATAGCGCGCGGGTTTCAGGTTGTGCCCGCCGGTATCAAAACAAATTCCCTTGCCGACCAAAGCCACGGTTTTTTTAGCTTTCGGATGCGCGTAACGCAGATGCACAATCGCGGCATCATCGTCCGCGCTGCCTTGTGCGACAGCCACGAATGCGCCTGCGCCCATTTTTCGTAGTTGTGCCATATTAAATTCCTTATGCTGCCATGCGTGCTGTTTTGCCAATGCTTTAACACGGGTGCGATAGAGTGCTGGAGTCAGCTCATTCGGCGGCAACATGGTCAACTCGCGACATAAAATATTGCCCTCGGCCTGCGCTTTGAGTGGGGCAAAAATAGTTTGATCGGTGCAACCGAGCAACGCAATTTTTTTCAAGGCGCGGCGTTCATCTTTCTTTTTATGCAGCGGCAATAAAGTGCTATTCACCCACGCCCCATACGCCGCTAATACCGATGCTTGCTGGCGTTGCGTCTCATCACCTAATGCCACGATAGTGATATTGCTAGGCTGATCCTCCAGCAATATGTGCAAGGCTTTGCGTACTTGAGTTTGCTGGGAAAATTGATCTTTAGAAAAATCCAGCATCGCCCACACGATTAAACAACCCTCATCGGTGTTAGCAGTCAGCGCGGCTTTATCCATCTCACCCAATTTAATATTGCGTCGCGCCATGACCGCTTGCAATAATTCTGCGTGCGGCAAATCTTTGGGCAGCGTTTTATTTTTCGGAAATAAAATAAATAAATGTTGAGAGCCGAGCTTGGGCGGCAAGGTTTTAAGTAGGGTGAGTTGTGCTAGCATTATGTCCTCGGATTGTTGGTTATTTCCTAGATTATACGGGCTTCGCCACAAGTTTTAATAAGACAAAATTATGCAACAGTACCTAGAATTAATGCGCCACGTGCTCAACCACGGCACACAAAAATCGGACCGCACGGGGACGGGGACGCGCAGCGTGTTTGGCTACCAAATGCGTTTTGATTTAGCGCAGGGCTTCCCGCTGGTCACCACTAAAAAATGTCATGTGAAATCGATCATCCACGAGCTGCTGTGGTTTTTGCAGGGCGATACCAACATCCGTTATCTTAAAGAAAATGGCGTAAAAATTTGGGATGAATGGGCGGATGAAAGCGGTAACCTCGGCCCCGTTTACGGCAAGCAATGGCGCGCTTGGGCGACAGTCGATGGGCGTGTGGTCGATCAAATTTCAGAGGTCGTCGCGCAGATTAAAAAAAATCCTGATTCACGTCGCTTGATTGTTTCGGCGTGGAATGTGGGCGAGCTAGAGCAAATGGCACTCGCGCCGTGCCACACTTTTTTTCAATTCTACGTGGCCGAGGGCAAACTCTCGTGCCAGCTCTATCAACGCAGCGCGGATATTTTTCTCGGCGTGCCGTTTAACATCGCCTCCTACGCCTTACTCACCTTGATGATCGCGCAAGTATGTGGCCTCAAGCCTGGCGATTTTGTGCACACATTTGGCGATGCGCATTTGTACAGCAATCATCTGGAGCAAACAGAATTACAACTCTCGCGCGCGCCGCGCGCGTTACCTGCGATGCTGCTCAATCCAGCGGTGAAAAATATTTTAGATTTCAAATTTGAAGATTTCATCCTGCAAGGATATGACCCGCATCCGGCGATTAAAGCCCCGGTCGCAGTATGAGCGCGATTAAATTATGCAGATGAATACACAAAATTTATCACTCATCGTGGCGATGGCAAAAAATCGCACCATAGGCATCAATAACACTTTGCCCTGGCGCATTCCAGCAGACTTAAAACACTTCAAAGCGTTGACCATGGGGCATCACATGATTATGGGGCGCAAGACGTTTGACTCAATCGGCAAGCCACTTCCGGGGCGCACTACAGTGGTGGTCACGCGCAATGAGGCGTTAAAAATTGCGGGCTGCGTGATGGCGACATCGCTGCAAAAAGCGGTGGCAGCGTGTGCGAATGATGAGGAAATTTTTGTAGTGGGTGGGGCCGAGTTATACGCGCTGGCCTTGCCATTAGCACATAAAATGTACGTGACCGAAATTCAGCAAGAGGTGGCAGGCGATGCATTTTTCCCACAATTTGATCGCGCCGAATGGCAAGAAACTGCACGCGAAATTCGCCAGCAAGCAACCCCGCAGCCACTGGCCTATCATTTTGTAACCTACCAACGAACCCGCACTTAGTTACTACAATTTTTACCTGTGTTTCTCACGCGAGCAATAACATGCGGCTACACACCCTGCGCGACGCAAGGTGAAAATAAAACATTGACTATGGAACGTTCGTTCCATAAACTATCCACCATGAATAATGATGATGAATACCTCGCTAGACTGCGCGACTACTATGCCGAACACAGCGTGATCCCGTCTTACGCCACGCTGATGCAAGTAGTCGGGCTGCGCTCGAAAAGCCCGGTGGCCGCACTGGTGGCGCGCCTAAAGCTCGCAGGTTTTTTAGAGGCCACGCCCGATAAACGTTTGCGCCCGGGACGGCGATTTTTTGAACGCGCCACGTATGAAAGCGTGCGCGCCGGCTTCCCCAGCCCCGCCGCCGATACCCAACACGACGCGCTTACCATCGACCAATTTCTGGTAACTCACCCCTCGCAAACCGTGCTCGTCAAAGTTAAAGGCGATTCGATGATAGACGCGGGCATCCACGCCGGCGATTTCGTGGTGGTGGAAAAACGCCCCAACGCCAGTGTGGGCGACATGGTCATCGCCATTATTGACAACGAATTCACCCTCAAATACCTCGACAAAGACAACAAAGAAAAATCCAGATTTATTTTGCGTCCCGCGAGCCCCGCTTATCCAGTCATCCGCCCAGCAGATAATTTTGAGATTTTTGGCGTGGTGGTTGGGCAGTTTCGGAAATATGAAAATGAAGCTAAAAATATCCGCCCTATTATTTTCGCTTGCCCCGCTATAATCACCCAATGAAAAACCTCCCCCACCCCATTCCATACCAAGGCAGTAAACGCAATCTGGCTCCCGTCATTTTGCAATATGCCCAAAAGAATATTGGTTGCATCATCGAACCGTTTGCAGGCTCTGCCGCCATCAGCATCGCCGCCGCTGCTCGCCAGATAGCGCAATCTTATTTGATTAACGATCTGAATAAGCCGCTAGCCGATTTGCTGAAATTGATTGTGGAAGACCCGCTCGAAACCGCAGCATTTTACGAGCAGACTTGGAATGCACAATATAGCGACTCGCTCGATCACTTCTACAAAGTCCGCGAAAATTTTAACCGGACCCAAGATCCGCGTCTTTTTTTGTATTTGCTGGCGCGATGCGTAAAAGGTTCGGTGCGCTATAACTTGGACGGTCAGTTCAACCAAAGCCCCGACAAAAGACGACACGGCACCCGTCCAGAAACCATGCGCGCAAATATTTTTGGTGTTTCCGCATTACTCAAAGGCAAAACGAAATTCTCATCAGTGGATTACCGCGAGATTTTAATCAGAACCAAAAAAACCGATCTAGTTTATATGGATCCGCCCTATCAAGGCGTGTGCGGCGACAGAGACTCGCGTTATTTTTCGGGCATCAACCACAATGATTTTGTAATTGCCCTCGAAGAATTAAATACAAGAAAAATTTCTTATATTGTCAGCTACGACGGACGCAGAGGCGAAAAAACCTTTGGAGAATCGCTCCCCACCTCGCTTGATCTTACCCACGTTGAATTAGATGCTGGGCGTTCCAGCCAATCCACCCTGCTCGGGCGCGATGAAGTGACCTACGAATCCCTCTATCTCTCACGTACGTTAACCGACCAACTTACGCGCAAACCAACAAATCATCACCAGCCTCGCGCCCAGCAGTATGTTTTGCTCGAACTACCCGCTAAATATGCTTAATCTCCCAAAAGAATTTCTTGATCTCTGCCACTCCGTTACTGCAAAACGGCCAAAGATTGTTATCGATCATATTTTAAAGCATGGATTTATTACCACTGAAGAACTCAAAGAAAAATACGGTTACAACCACCCACCAAGAGCAGTCCGAGACGTGCGCGAGCACGGCATTTCAATTGAAACTTTTCGGGTGACCGGTTCCGATGGGAGAAAAATTGCCGCTTATCGCTTCGGTGACACCCAAGCCACAAAATTTAGAAAGCTATCTGGCAGGACTGGGCTATCCAAAAAAATCAAGGACGCTTTGGTTGAGAAATACGGCTGCAATTGTTTTATTTATCTCGAAGAAGCCGCCGAACGTGAACTGCAAATCGATCATCGCATCCCCTATGAAGTGGGGGGAGACAGCGAAAGTGGCGAACTCAACCCAGATGATTTCATGTTGCTTTCCGGTTCTGCAAACCGCGCAAAATCGTGGTCTTGCGAGCATTGCGAAAATTGGAACAACATCAAAGACAGATCAATCTGTCTGACATGCTATTGGGCATACCCAGAAAATTATTCGCATATTGCCATGCGTCAAATACGGCGGATTGATCTCGTCTGGCAAGGCAAAGAAGTGGATGTCTATGAGAAACTGAAAGCGGCCGCGCATTCGCTTGATAAAGAAATCCCGTCTTATGTAAAAGAAATTATTGAAAAAGAGATGCGCCGTAAAAACACTTGAGATTGTGTCCGGCTGGGCGTGTTGGTGATTTATGAGGATTTGCTGAAAAAGGAGAAAGCCACATGGCAACGCAAGAAAATTTGGAAACTACCCGCGAAACCTTAAATCGCGTACAGCAATTTGATGTAACTACACTTAGTCGTGAAGATGATCTCGGTAAGCAAATGAGTTTTTCAGAGGCTATCACTCCATCGCAAGCACTGATTGATATATACAGACGTATTCCGTTGACAGCTCTGGACGATTTTTCAGATACGCAACTAAATGTAATTAAAGGTCAAGCACAAGCTGATTACAGCATTTTTGATCAGATTCTAAAATTTAGTGCGTCCACGCCAGATGCTGCCAGCACCCGTACGAACATTATCAACACACTAAAAGCAAGGCGAGACCAGCTTTTCGATTATATCTGGCAGTACGTGGCTTATGGGGTTGCACGGATTACGGATACCAGTCTTTTGGAAACTCAGGCTCGTGCGACGATTCAGTCGATAAAGGATCAGTCAGCGAAACTGACATTGCAATTGCAAGACGCAAAAAACAATGCGGACAAAGTGTTAGCTGAGATTCGTGCAGTGGCGGCAGAACAAGGTGTATCTCAAAAAGCCATTTACTTCAAGCAGGAAGTCGAGGATCAAGAACAATTAGCTGCCACATGGCTAAAATATACATATGGGTTTGCAGCAGCCGTGGGGTGTTTTGCTGTCTTCAGTTTATTCCTACACAAAATCGAGTGGCTACGCCCCGACAGTTCTGCCGAAATGTTTCAACTCATCAGCAGCAAGCTGCTGATATTTGCAGTGCTGGGGTATTTACTGCTAATGGCATCGCGTAACTACACTTCACACAAACACAATGCCGTGGTGAATCGGCATCGACAAAACGCATTGCTAACATACAGTGCCCTAGTTCAAGCAGCGGGGGAAAAGGGGACTGAAGATATCGTGCTCGCCCATGCGGCTTCATGTATTTTTTCCCCACAGGAAACCGGCTTTTCTCACAACAAAGGCGAGTCTGCATCGGGATCAAAATCTGTACTTGAATTAATGACCAAGAGCACCAGCCAGAGTTAAGGGAATAGTGTGTCTAATTTGAAGCATTGTGAGCGATGTTACTTTTGCCGCACGCAATCGACGTAATAACGCGAATCGCCATTCTCGCCATCGGTCACTAAACCGTGAATATCGTTTTCAAACCCTGGAAATTTATGATTGAAATCCCGCGCGAATTTTAGATAATCGACGATGGTTTTATTGAAACGCTCACCTGGGATGAGTAGCGGAATGCCCGGTGGATAGGGCGTGAGCAGCACGCTGGTGATGCGGCCTTCCAGATCATCAATGCTCACACGGTCGATTTCTCCATGCGCCATTTTGGCAAACGCATCGGAAGGTTTCATGGCTGGTTCCATGTTAGACAAATACATTTCTGTAGTCAGCCGCGCTACATCGCGCAATTTATAAATGCCGTGAATCTGCTCACACAAATCACGCAAGCCCATTTTTTCGTAGCGTGGATGCTTGGCCACAAACTCAGGCAGCACACGCCATAGCGGCTGGTTGTTGTCATAATCATCTTTGAATTGTTGCAGCTCGGTCACCATCGTATTCCACCGCCCTTTGGTGATGCCGATGGTGAACATGATGAAGAACGAATACAGTCCGGTCTTCTCCACCACCACACCATTTTCCGCCAGATATTTGGTGACGATGGCAGCAGGAATGCCAGACTCAGAAAAGTCCCCCTCGACATTCAAACCGGGCGTGATGATGGTGGCCTTGATCGGGTCTAGCATATTAAATCCAGGCGCGAGGTCGCTAAAGCCATGCCAGCGATCAGTTGGATTCAGCATCCAATCTTCGCGTGCTGCACTGCCTTCTTCGGACAGAAAATCCGGCCCCCATACTTTAAACCACCAATCCGCGCCCCACTCCTCGTCCACCTTACGCATGGCGCGACGAAAATCGAGGGCCTCGCTGAGCGATTCTTCTACCAGTGCCGTGCCGCCCGGAGGCTCCATCATCGCGGCGGCCACATCGCACGAGGCGATAATTGCGTACTGTGGGCTAGTGGAGGTGTGCATCATGTACGCTTCGTTAAAACAATCGCGATCCAACTTTCGCGTCTCACTATTTTGGATCAAAATTTGTGAGGCTTGGCTCAAGCCAGCCAACATCTTGTGCGTGGATTGGGTGGAAAATATCATCGACTTTTCACACGGTGGACGCGCTGGACCTATCGCATGCATGTCCTTATAAAAGTCATGAAAGGTAGCATGTGGCAGCCACGCTTCATCAAAATGCAGTGTGTCGATTTGACCATCCAACATTTTCTTGAGCGTCTCTACGTTATAAAGCACGCCATCGTAAGTGCTTTGCGTGATAGTCAGAATGCGCGGTTTTTTTGATTTATTTTTGATGAATGGATTCGCGTCGATCTTGCGCTGAATACTTTCCGGTTGAAATTCAGATAGCGGAATCGGCCCGATAATGCCGAAATGATTTCGCGTCGGCATCAAGAAAACGGGGATCGCGCCAGTCATCATAATCGCGTGCAAAATGGATTTGTGGCAGTTGCGATCCACCACCACAATATCGTCCGGTGCGACCGTGGAATGCCACACAATTTTATTGGAAGTGGACGTGCCATTAGTCACAAAAAATAAATGGTCGCAAGAAAAAATCCGCGCCGCATTGCGCTCGGATGCGGCAACTGGGCCAGTATGGTCCAGCAATTGCCCCAACTCATCTACCGAATTACACACGTCAGCACGCAGCATATTTTCGCCAAAAAACTGGTGGAACATGCGCCCGACCGGCGACTTCAAAAATGCTACGCCACCGGAATGTCCAGGGCAATGCCAAGAATATGAGCCATCTTGTGCGTAGCCCACCAGCGCGCGGAAAAATGGCGGAGCCAATGTATCCAAATATGATTTTGCTTCGCGAATAATATGTCGCGCTACAAACTCTGGCGTGTCTTCGTGCATGTGAATAAAGCCATGCAACTCGCGCAAAATATCGTTAGGTATATGCCGTGAAGTGCGCGTTTCGCCATACAAGAAAATCGGGATGTCGGCATTTTTAAAGCGAATTTCTTGCACAAAAGCGCGAATATTTTTTAACGCATTCGCATTTTCTTCCACGCTACCGCCCCCAAATTCCTCATCATCTATCGACAATAAAAAAGCTGAAGCGCGGCTCTGCTGTTGGGCAAACGAAGTGAGATCACCATAGTTGGTAATGCCCACCACCTCGATGCCTTCTTTTTGAATGGCATCAGCCAATGCGCGCACGCCCAAACCGCTGGCATTTTCCGAGCGAAAATCTTCGTCGATGATGATGATGGGGAAATTAAATTTCATGTGAACTCCTAATTGAAGGGGGTGTGGTATTGGCTTGCACCAATACGCTGAGCAGCGTAGTGCTTAAATTTCAGTGCTGGCTCATATTGGCCGCAGGTCAATGTGATGCCGGAGCTAAAGTTAAATTTCATGGGTGTTCCTTTATGGAAAGTGCTGACGGGCAGCGGGTATTCGTGGGTTACTGCATGTTACGCGCAGGCTGAGGATGGCGGGAAATATTGCGGTCATTTTTAGATTTTATTTTGCGGCGGGTAGGGGTTATCGAGTTCATTTAACAACTCACTTAACACACTGCGAAACTGTTTTTCATCGCAGCCCATCAGCACCGCATCTTCCAATGCGTCTTGGCACACTTGGCGGATTTCTTCCAGATTTTCGCGCAGCACTTTATTTTTTTCCAAGCATGAAATAACTTCGCCGGTGGGAGAGAGCCATATTACGGGCTTGGTAGAGGTGTTCATTAAGTTTACATCTTAGGCAGGGTCACGCCGACCTGCCCCTGATATGTGCCGCCGCGATCTTTGTACGATACTTCACACACTTCATCGCTCTCAAAAAATAGCACTTGCGCGACTCCTTCGTTGGCGTAAATTTTTGCGGGCAGGGGAGTGGTGTTGGAAAATTCCAGCGTGACGTAGCCTTCCCACTCTGGCTCAAACGGCGTGACGTTGACGATAATGCCGCAGCGCGCGTAAGTGCTTTTGCCGAGGCAAATAGTCAGCACATTGCGCGGGATGCGGAAATATTCCACGGTGCGCGCCAAGGCAAAAGAGTTGGGCGGGATGATGCAGTAATCGGCATTTACTTCCACAAACGAGCTGGGATCGAAATTTTTTGGATCAACAATCGTGCTGTTAATGTTGGTAAATAATTTGAATTCTTTGGAGCAGCGAATATCGTAGCCGTAGCTGG
>JANONT010000278.1:0-4213 GCA_031420955.1 Candidatus Nitrotoga sp.
TCATCACGCGACACCACGCGGCGAGTGACTGGCAGATCGCGCTTCGCCAACTCTTTCATGCGCTGCTCAATCGCATTCAAATCCTCCGGCGTAAAAGGGCGAGCGTAGGCAAAGTCATAATAGAAGCCGTTTTCAATCACCGGACCTATCGTCACCTGCGCTTCCGGAAATAGCTCCTTAACTGCATATGCCATCAAATGCGCGGTGGAATGGCGTATTACCTCTAAGCCATCGGCATCCTTGTCCGTGATAATCGCTAATTTTGTATCTGCAGAAAGCAGGTATGACGTATCAACCAACACCCCATCTGCCTTGCCCGCCAACGCCACACGCGCCAAGCCCGCGCCTATATTTTGCGCCACTTCCGCCACTGTTACGGGCTGGGCAAAAGCGCGCTGCGAACCATCGGGTAAAGTAATTACGGGCATATCAATCTTCTTAAAAAACGATTTTCAAAAAACAAAATGCGGCTAAGCCGCACCGCACAACAAACTGGGAATGATTGGTAGAGAGAACTGGATTCGAACCAGCGACCTCCTCGATGTCAACGAGGCGCTCTAACCAACTGAGCTATCCCTCTGCAAGGTCGCGGATTATAAAGCAAGTGACAGGACTGAACAATGCTTTGCATGAGCCAAATGGATATTGGCCATTTGTAATCGTTCGACTACACTATTCCGTGTTCTCGATCAAGCGCACCGAAGAATTTAACGACTGGCTCAACGGTATCCGCGATGGCATGACACAACGCCGTTTGGTGAAGCGGTTGCGCAAGGTGACGCTGGGCAATCTGGGCGATGTCAAAACTGTTGGTGATGGCATTTTTCGAGATGCGCGAACACTTCGGGCCGGGTTGGCGCATGTACTACATCCAACGCGGATCAGTACTGATAGTAATGCTGGGCGGTGGTGATAAGTCTACACAGGCCACAGATATTGCCAAGGCTGTGAAACTTGCGTCGACCATTGAGACATGAACCATGATTGAGGAGTAAACCATGACCAAAAAAATCCGCATTGCTGACCTGCCTGATTTTGATGCCGCCGAGTATCTCGATAACGAACAGGCGATTGCTGAGTATCTGACTGTTGTGTTGGAAGATAACGATGCGTCCTTACTCGCAGCCGCCTTGGGCGACATTGCCCGTGCACGAGGCATGAGCGAAATCGCCAAAGCATCGGGGCTCACCCGCGAAGCATTGTATAAAGCCCTGCGACCGAATGCACAACCGCGCTTCGACACCATCAACCGTGTCTGCACAGCACTGGGCGTGCGGCTAGTGGCGCAAGCTGTGCATGAGTGAATTCATCTCAGCCAAGTGGCTAGCCGCTTTGTTGGAGATCGTGCGCGCAGCACACGCTACGCCTGTTATTGCCCTAACTGCAATTGCGCCCTATAAAACTGCTGCCGATTCAAAACATCACTTGCGTTTCCACCCCCGTCAACTAAAGCCAACCCTAGCTCATTATCTAGCAGCTTTACGTTCCAAATATCCCACCACCCTTGATCATTCCTAATTTTGTCCGCATCTGGAAGAACAATTTTATTTACCCGTTTTAATTCGCCCAAGTTAGTGAACTGGTAAATGATCAACGTCGTTTTATTTAAACGACTTAAAGCATAAAGTCACTGCCATTACACATAAGCCGATTCATTGGGTCACCTACATAAGGTAATTGTACTTGTCGGTTAATAGCAGATTCATTTATAAAGATAGAACTGATGCCACGAGAAACAAGCCACGCTTTCTACTAAAACTGTATTGTTTGCCAACAATGTTACCGAACCAATAACAGCTCCCATATCTGCCTCCGCTTTCAATCAAGTTGTCACACTAGCCAGCACTACTCACCCAGTCAAGCACCAATACACCCAGAGAATCAATCAGTCTTCACCAACACGACTCCTCCACCCACGCTGCCCACATTGCTTTTTTGATAACCCTGCGGCAGTATGTCTGAACATACTTTCATATCAAGAAGCATAAGCGGCAAGCTATTTACCAAGGCGGGCTGATTCAACATTTAGTTTGCTCTACCAACCTAAATATAGGCCGATCTCAAATAAAACCCACTCCAAGCAAAACTTATCCCAAGTAAACTTAATCATGGATACGCCCGATATTCCGCCCACAGCCCCACCCATTTCTGAGCGCGAGCGTTCGCAGCATTTCGTTCATACGCTGGTGCTGGTGGCGATTACGGTGGTCGGGCTGTATATCTGTTACTTGCTATCTGCACCTTTCTTATCCGCGCTGACCTTGGCTTTGACGCTATCGGCTTTATTTTTACCCTTGCACCGGCGGCTGGAATCAAGAATCAAGCATCCTAATATCTCCGCCACGCTTTCGGTTTTAATCGTGGCACTCATCTTGGTTGTGCCAACAACATTTGTGGTGGAAAAGATCATCATCGAAGCAGCCCACAGCGTGGAAATGATTAACACGATGGGCAAACCCGGCGCATGGCAACGCTTTTTAGAAACCAACCCGCGTATCGCGCCTATCGGCCACTGGGTTGAGCGGCAGTTTGATCTACCGGGCATCATGCAAGCTGCCTCTGCTTGGTTAACCCGCACCGCTACCGATTTTATTCAAGACTCGGTGCGACAAATCCTCACACTCATGTTGGGCTTTTATATGCTGTTTTACTTTCTGCGCGACCGCGAGGTTATGCTCGCTTCGCTACGTAAATTATCACCGCTGGCCGCAATGGATATGACCCGTTTGTTTGATGAAGTGAACGACATTATTCACGCAACTTTTTACGGCACGTTGACCGTCGCAGCGGTGCAAGGCACGCTCGGTGGGCTGATGTTTTGGTGGCTGGGCTTGCCCGCGCCCTTGCTGTGGGGGCTGGCGATGGCTTTGCTGGCGGTGATACCCGTGCTGGGTGCGTTTGTGATTTGGATACCCGCAGCGATTTTTCTGATGCTAGATGGAAATGGCGATAAAGCATTAATCCTCACGCTGTGGGGCGTGATCGTGGTGGGCGGCATTGATAATTTACTTTACCCAATTTTGGTAGGAGAGCGATTGAAAATGCACACGCTGGTGGCATTTATCGCGATGGTCGGCGGGTTGGTTATTTTCGGTGCGCCTGGGTTAATACTCGGCCCGATTATTTTTACTGTGACGCGCTTGTTACTGGAAATATGGCGCAATCAAAACAACGGGCATCCCTAAAAATTCAACTTCTGTCGCCCTACTGTGTTGCTCGCAAAAAATCACTCCTAACATATCAAACATATGCGTCGTCGTCATTTTTTGCTCGCGCCTTGCCTGGCTTAAGAATTTGAATTTTTAAATATACCCTAACGTCCACTCACCATAACGGCTCGTCATTCATACAAACCCGTCCGCACTTTGCCGCGAAATACGCGATAAGAAAATACCGTGTACGCCAGCAAAAATGGCAGCACTAGCACTACGCCGAGCAACACAATTTGTAGCGATGAAGGGTGCGCGGCAGACTCCCAGATGGTGAGCTGGTTAATCACGATATAGGGAAAAATACTGTAAGACAGCCCCAGAAAAGAAATAAAAAAGATGCTGACCGCGCTGGCAAACGGTATCCAATCTCGCGCACTATTTCGACTACGCGCCCGTCTTTCGCCGCCCAGCAACCGCCCTGTGCCCATTAACACGCGCCAAGCTGCGTACATAATTGCCAAGGGAAAAATCATTAACGGCAGCGTGTTGGGAAAATCAAACCACTTGAGAAATACCGTGCGGCTTAAAAAAGGCGTGGCAAAACTAATCAGCGCGAAACCCACCACCACCCACAGCAATCCCCAGCGTGCCCATATCAATGCTTTTCTTTGTAACGCGCCTTCGGTACGCATCACCAGCCAAGTCGCGCCGAGCAACACATAGCCGCCGCATAAGCCTATGCCCACCATGAAGGCAAACAGCCAATAGATGAAGCCGGACTCAAAGCCCGTGACGTAACGACCGAGCATCAGCCCTTGGGCGAAGGCGGCGAAGAACGAGCCAAACCAAAATAGCCAGTTCCATAATTCACGATGCCAACCTTCAGCCTTCATCCGAAATTCAAACGCTACGCCGCGCAGCATTAAGCCGATCAACATCGCCACCACGGGCAAATACAGTGCCGCCAGCACGATGCCATGCGCTTTTGGAAATGCCACTAATAATATGCCGATGCCCAGCACCAACCAGGTTTCATTGGCATCCCAAAACGGGCCGATTGA
>JANONT010000279.1:0-8455 GCA_031420955.1 Candidatus Nitrotoga sp.
CTTGGATTCGAGAATGCGGCAGGGCAGGAAGAATTTTTCGGTTAGTTCCTGATGCCATTGCTTGCGCAGGTTTGATGGCGTGATGACCAGAATGCACCGCTTGCGCTCCGCCCATTTCTGCGAAAGGACGAGGCCCGCCTCAATGGTCTTGCCCAAGCCGACTTCGTCAGCCAGTAGCGCGCCTTTGGAAAGCGGCGAGTTAAAAGCAAACAGTGCCGCATCGACTTGGTGCGGATTCAGATCAACCTGGGCACTGGCTACCGCACCGGCGAGCTTTTCGAGGCTATCTGTTGGAAAGCGCCGTGTGAGTTCGTGGGCGAAATATTTTGCGTGGAATGCTGCGATCATTAACTGGAACCAACCGCCATATTATTTTTGTTCATATCGGCCAAATTGACTCGATAGGATTCAATGCTTTTAAGATGTGCAGTAATGTACTGTGCTCGGTTTCACGGTGACGACCTGGCACCACAGTTTGCCGCACTCAAAGGCTTTCATGAACATGCATTTTGGACATTCCTTGAACACCCAAAATTTTGGCGCGGTATGGTCTCCCTCAATCGTGCGGATAATGTTATCGGTTCTTACTGGCGCAAGCGCAAGAATTTACCCAGTAAGACCGCTGACACCAAGAACGCCACTATTCGCAAGCTGGAGCAAGCGCTGGGAGGGTATTTCTACTCGGCGCAGGGGCGCGGAAAAAACTGTCTTGTGGACCGTTATAAACGCGATGATCGCGATTACTTCTTCGCCTATCCAGAAGACTATGGCGCAAAAATATATAAGGGAAAAGCATCCTCAGCCGATGAACTAAAGCTTTGCTAATTCTGCTGCGAGTTTTACTACTGAGCGGCTGAATGCGATGTGCAGTGCAGGTAGCGGCGCTGAGTCGCCTGCGATGGCGGCAAGCTCGATTTGTTCGCAGATATAGGATAAAGGGGCAGCACCCATGGTAGCTGCCGCGCCTTTAAGTTGGTGGCTGGCATTTTTTGCGGAACCCAAGTCGCCTGTGCTTAAAGCAGCTTCCAACCTAGCAATTCGTGCGGGTAATGAATCGCGGAATTTAATCAGTAGCTCCTTGGCAATTTTTTCGTTGCCTCCCAGTGCTTCAATTAAGATTTTTTGATTAAGCACATCTTCAGTTTGATTGTCAGCTTCCATGTTGGGGCTCTTTTGTGAATTGTCGCTACTCGCTATTTTACTATCTGCCTTGTGATTAATTTTATTTTTGGGCAGCCATTTTTCAAGCATTACTCTGAGCTTTTCAAGATCAGCCGGTTTGCTGAGTATGTCATCTATGCCCGCTAGGCGACATTGGTCAATCACGTTGGGCAGAGCGTTGGCAGTCCACGCCATAATGGGTGTACGTGGATAGGGCGGTACTGCCCCTTCGGCTTCACGTATCGCTCGCGCCAACGAGTAGCCATCCATCAGGGGCATGTTGCAGTCAGTGATAATGAGATCAAATTTTTCTGTTTGCCACATACCCAACGCTTCGTGCCCACCTGCAGCAATTTTTGCTTGCATTCCGAGTATCCCAAGCTGTTGCGCCAGTAATAGCCGATTGGTTGGATAGTCATCCACTGCCAGCACGCGGTAGCTATTGTTAATGGCGGTAGATTGCAGGCTCGTCACGGGGACTGGGAACATATCCACTGCCGCTCTTTGAACGGCCTGACTGCTTTTTTTTCCATGGATGCAGTCTCGGAGATAGGCAAGGTGAGGGGGGAGTTTCATAACCGTTCCAACATCGGACACGCGCCCCATGATGATGGAAGTTATATTTTTAGCGATGGTCTTTATACGTTAAAACGAAAGTGCATCACGTCTCCATCTTGCACCACATACTCTTTGCCTTCTAGGCGCATTTTGCCTTTTTCTTTGGCACCCGCTTCGCCTTTGCAGGCGATAAAATCATCGTAGTTGATGACTTCAGCGCGAATAAATCCATGCTCAAAATCATTGTGAATGACGCCCGCTGCCTGCGGGGCGGTGTCGCCGATATGGATAGTCCAAGCGCGCACTTCTTTGACCCCAGCAGTAAAATAAGTTTGCAAGCCGAGTAGCTGATAAGCCGCGCGTATCAAGCGATTCAACCCCGGTTCAGCCAAGCCTATATCGGCCAGAAATTCCATTTTGTCTGCGTCGGATAACGAAGAAATTTCCGCTTCTAACGCAGCACATATTGCTACTACTGGCGCGCCTTCTTTCGCCGCAAATTCTTCTAAGCGGGTGAGCAGGGGATTATTTTTGAAGCCATCCTCAGCCACGTTCGCCACATACATGGCAGGCTTGATGGTGAGCAAACATAAGGGCTTGAGCAGCAGCATTTGCTCAGCACTGAGCTTCATCATGCGTGCGGGCTTGCCTTCGTTCAAATGCGCGGCGACTTGATCTAACAGCTCGCCAAATTTAACCGCATCCTTACCGCCGGAGCGTGCCAATTTGCCGTTACGCAATTGCGCTTTTTCGACAGTGGATAAATCGGCCAATGCCAGCTCGGTGACGATGGTTTCAATGTCAGCAATCGGATCAACCTTGCCCGCGACGTGAATGACATTGTCGTCCTCAAAACAGCGCACCACATTCAGGATGCCATCTGTTTCGCGAATATTGGCGAGAAACTGGTTGCCCAAGCCCTCGCCTTTAGACGCACCCGCGACCAACCCTGCGATGTCCACAAACTCGGTAATGGCAGGCTGCATTTTTTGCGGCTTGACGATATTGGCCAGTGCCTGCATTCGCGCATCGGGCACTTCAACGATGCCGACGTTCGGCTCTATCGTGCAAAAAGGATAATTCTCCGCCGCGATTCCCGCCTTGGTAATGGCGTTAAACAGGGTCGATTTTCCAACATTGGGCAAACCCACAATTCCGCATTTCAAGCTCATAAACTTCTCTCAATTATATTTCAAGCAACACTATGCAGCTTAAGCATCGCCGCTTCCGGCTTACCTTCAACAATTAAATCTGCCACATCCAATGCGCGTTCCATTGCAGACTCGATCAATGCCGACTCTTCTTTGCGTGGCGCGTTCAGCACAAAATTCACCACTTCCGCACGCTCGCCCGGATGACCGATGCCAATGCGTAGCCGCCAAAAATCACGGCTGCCCAGATGCGCGATAATATCTTTCAAGCCATTATGCCCACCATGACCGCCGCCTAATTTCAGCTTGGCAATGCCTGGCAGTAGATCCAATTCGTCATGCACCACCAAAATATTTTGCGGCTCTATTTTATAAAACTGCGCCATCGCACCCACTGCGCGGCCACTCACATTCATAAAATGTTGCGGCTTAAGCAGATGAATTTCATGCCCATGAATTTGTCCGCGAGCGGTTAAGCCTTGAAATTTTGCCTCAGCCTTAAAGCTAATTTTATAAGCGTGCGCGAAACGATCCACCCACCAAAATCCAGCATTGTGGCGAGTGGATTCATATTCACGACCTGGATTTCCCAGCCCGACGATGAGTTTTATTTCGTTCATCTGAAATTTCCTCGCGGCTGTATGAGATCAATGAAAAAGCCCATCATACCTTCCCCGAAAATACTCTCAGGAAACATGATGGGCTTTTATCTTAATGCGTGCTACAGGTATTACTTTTTAGCGGCTGGCTTAGCTGCTGCTGGCTTGGCCGCCGCTGGCTTAGCTGCAGCAGCGGCAGGTTTAGCTGCAGCAGGTTTAGCTGCGGCCTTAGCATCCGCAGCGGGGGCGGCAGCATCAGCCGTTGCAGTTGCTGCGGCTTCTACTGCACCACGCGGTATTTGCACTGTAGCGACTACGCCTGCGCCAACATGGCCGTGACCAGCAGCTTCCACGCCTTTGGGGAGCTTTAAGTCGGAGACGTGCACAGAATGTGACAGCGATAAAGTAGCTAAGTCGACTTCGATAAATTCTGGCAAATCATCCGGCAAGCAAGCAATATCCAGATCGTTCATCACATGGCTAACCACGCCACCGCTCACTTTCACACCCGGTGAAATGTCTGCGTTGATAAAGTGCAACGGCACTTTCATGTGAATTTTCTTGTCCTTTTCTACGCGCTGAAAATCAATATGCTGCACCTGTTGGCGAAACGGGTGCATATTAAAATCGCGCAGCAGTACTTTTTCTTTTTTGCCATCCAACTCCAACGTCAGAATAGATGCGTGAAATTTTTCTTTACGCAGGCTGTGATAAAGCGTGTTGTGATCCAGATCGATCAGGGTCGGTTCGCCGCCACCATAGACGATGCCAGGGACGCGGCCCGTCTTACGCAGACGGCGGCTCGCACCCGTTCCTTGCGCTTTGCGAGATATTGCACTTAGTTCAGTTGTCATTTACTTCTCCACTTCTAAAATTGAAATCCCCCGCGACCAGGTGATTTCAGGTTACGCAGCAATCAATATAATTGCTGCAAAAAACTGCTACGCTCGCTACGTTTTGCGCTTGTATCACGACAAGTTACAGCAAATTATAAGGAGCCTCTAAAAATTAAAATTACTAAGCTAGACAAGGCGCGAATAAAAAATTGTGACGGCGCATATATTTAATATGCTAGGAATAATTTTTTACGAGCAACACAGTGTGGCGACGAAATTTTGATTTCTAGAGGTCTCCTTTAAATCGTATCAATTTCCATAAACAAAGAGCTCACCGATTCTTCAGTATTAATGCGGCGCATGGTCTCCGCGATTAATTCCGCCGAGCTTAATTGACGGATGCGTTTGCAACTGCGTGCCGCCTCGCGCAAGGGGATGGTATCGGTGACAACCAGCTCATCTATCGCAGAATTTTCGATGCGCTCAATGGCGGAGCCAGACAATACAGGGTGCGTGCAATACGCGACGACTTTTTCCGCGCCCTTATCTTTTAACGCGGCAGCGGCTTCGCACAGGGTGTTAGCAGTGTCCACCATGTCATCCATGATGAGGCAGGTGCGTCCGGCCACTTCGCCGATGATATTCATGACCTTGGCCACATTCGGTTTGGGACGACGCTTGTCGATAATGGCGAGGTCAACTTCCAGCCTTTTAGCCAAGGCGCGCGCGCGCACCACACCACCCACATCCGGCGAAACCACCACCAGATTTTTATAATTATGCTTCCACACATCGCTCAGCAAAATCGGGCTGGCGTAAATGTTGTCTACCGGAATATCGAAAAAACCCTGTATCTGATCAGAATGTAAATCCATGGTCAGCACACGATCCACGCCCACACCCGTGAGCATATTGGCCACGACCTTGGCAGTAATCGCTACGCGGGCAGAGCGTGGTCGGCGATCTTGCCGCGAGTAACCAAAGTACGGTAAGGCAGCGGTGATGCGGCCAGCGGAAGCGCGCTTTAGCGCATCGACCATAACCAGCACTTCCATTAGATTATCGTTGGTGGGCGCGCAGGTGGATTGCAGTACAAACACGTCTTTGCCGCGCACGTTTTCGAGAATCTCAACCATTACCTCGCCATCGGAAAAACGCCCGACTGTCGCTCGACCCAATTGAATGTTTAGATGCTGTGCAACATCACTTGCAAGCTTTGGATTGGCATTACCGGTGAACACCATCAAGCGGTCGTAAGACAACATGCACCCCTTAGGAAAATAACACGGACGCAAGCGTCCAGACTTTACTTCTGACTCATACTGGCTGGGGAGGTAGGGATCGAACCTACGAATGCCGGAATCAAAATCCGGTGCCTTACCACTTGGCGACTCCCCAAAAACGCTGGCGGGCACCGCTAAAAATATTTCGTCGCCGTACTGTGTTGCTTAAAAAAATGACTCCTCACATATCAAACCTATGCGTCATCGCCATTTTTTACTCGCGCCCGATTATGTTAATAATTTGGCTTGACTTAGCAATTTGTATTTTTAACGATACCCAGCAAGATGCAAAAAAATTTCAGCACCCTGCTCATTCATTCTGCTGTTTAATTCAATTCGTTCCGACAAAATCACGCAAGGGATGATGCGCTAAACCGCGCGCTACAATTCCGTGCATATCTGCTGGTAGTTGGCTTAATACCTGCCGCGCTTGCTCTGCGCTGGCAAACTCTGCAAATACACTTGCGCCCGATCCGGTCATACGCGCTTTGGCATGTTCTCCCAAAACGGCCCCTGAAGCTGCTCCCAAAAAACTCAAATACCGCGCCACTTCTGGGTACAAATTACACACCACGGGCTGCAAATCATTGTGCAATTGATGCGAGGCAGGCAACGAAAGGCCGCGAATTCTGAGGGAAATCGTGTCCCGTGTCAATTCTGGTTGGGAAAAAATCTGCGCGGTCGATACCTGCACGGGCGGGAAAATTACCACGTACCACGCCTCTGGTACAGGGTACGCTTGTAACTGCTCGCCCACACCTTCGGCAAAAGCATTTTCGCCGAAAATAAAAACCGGCACGTCTGCGCCCAAAGTTAAACCCAACTCCATCAGGCGCACGCGGGATAAATTCAATTCCCACAATTGATTTAAGGCCAACAAAGTGGTCGCCGCATCCGAACTGCCGCCGCCCAACCCCCCGCCCATGGGAATGCGCTTCTCCAGCGCAATGTCCACCCCGAATGTGCTGCCCGACACATGCTGCAACAGCCGCGCTGCACGCACACATAAATCTTGTTCAGGCGGCACATTTTCTAATGCATTTAAGCGATGCACCACGCCATCATCACGCCGCGTAAAATGCAGCGTATCGCCAAAATCAATGAAGCGAAACAGCGTTTCCAATAAGTGATAGCCATCTTCACGGCGACCCACCACATGCAAAAATAAATTGAGCTTGGCCGGCGCGGGGCAGGTTAAGGTTGCTGGATTCACAAGATATGATGCCGACATAGTGATCGGTTTTATTGCAAACTAGAATTAAGGAAACGCCGCAAGTCTGCGAGCGGGATGAAGTGCAAGGCGCACAGAAACCAGAGTGTATAAACGACACATGAAGATTCCAAGCCCCGTGCCATGCGGCGTGCGAATGGGTGGCTGCATAGCAGCAGGGAACCCATCGGCCTGCCCCTTGCGGGTGAACTCGCCCGCGCAGGTACTATGCAGCGCTTCCTTAAACTTTGCCGAGATAATCTTTCTTACCCACCTCCACGCCACAATGCCGCAAAATATCGTAAGCCGTGGTGATATGAAAATAAAGATTCGGCAAAATGTAATTATTCAAATACACCATGCCTTGCATGGAGCGTTCGCCGCCGCGCGCTTTCCAAGTAACGGTGCGATTTTCCGACCCGTCAAACTGCTCCGGTTTGAATGTTTCCAGATACGCGACGGTCTTGCGTAAGCGCGCAATCAGTTCTGCAAAGTTCGTTTCGTTATCTTCAAAAGCGGGCGGCTCCATCCCGCACAACCTTGCCGCACCAGCCTTTGCGCCATCGGATGCAATCTGCACCTGACGCAGCATAGAAAACATATCGGGGAACAAACGACAATTGAGCAACGCGCTCGGCTCGATTTTCTTTGCCTCGGCATGAGCGGCAGCTTTCTCTAAAATACCTTCCAAATTTTTCAACATGTGAATAAAAGTTGGGACGGAAAGTTGATACATGGAAAGGCTCATTTTTATTTCTCCTGGAATTTTTGTGGATTGTGCTGATGGGGTATGACGGTATTTACAAGCTACGTTATGTTACCAGAGGCTAGATGTTTAATGAGCGCGGGCTAGAATCAAAATTGTTGGGCTTGCACCTTCATTAATTTACGCGCTTGCGTATCCAAGAGCTTCAATTAGCGGAATTTTTCCTCTAACAAAAATGCCACTACCCCTGCCAATTTCTTTACCACTGCTGTCATATGCTACTGACTCAGCGATAAACTGCGTTTTATTTTGGTTCACTACATTACCGACAGCTAGAATAATGCCGGAGGATACTGGCCTAGTGAAATATGTGGTAAATGACGTTGTTAAAACAAAAACTGTTTGTTCAAGAGAGTTTGTTGCAAAAAATGCGGCATCATCCAACAACTTGAATATCACGCTACCGTGCACGGCTCCAACCGAATGAAAATATTCCGGCTTCACCTCGATTTGTATTTCTGCCCTAGCTTTTGAGACAGATATCTTTGGTGGAAATATCTTATTGATTGGTGCGGCTAAGTACATACGTTCTAACTGTTTGAAATGCATGTCTTCGCTCATAAATCACCCCAGAATTAAAATGGTATAACACAGACATCTTGAAATGTAGCAGACCATGCAATTCAACTAGAATAGTAAAGGCTTACCTCTTTTGTTAAACCCCCTCCCCCACTTCCCACTCATCCACCAACAATTGAATATGCAATTCTTCACGCTGCAAGGTCATGCGTAGCGGCAAGCTGTCTACTACAGTGCTTGCATAGCGTGCATATTGTATCGTCCAACCCGTTTGTTGAAGCTGGCTGATTTGCCCATGTTCATTGCGCTCCAACGCAAACTCGCTATCTGGTGCGGGCAGTGCCAGCACCCAGTAGCGCAGGCCATTAAGCG
>JANONT010000280.1:0-1617 GCA_031420955.1 Candidatus Nitrotoga sp.
GATTCCGCATCCAAATGGTTGGTCGGCTCATCCAGCAACAACATATCTGGCTTGGACAGCAGCAATTTACACAAGGCCACGCGGCGTTTTTCACCGCCCGAAAGATGCTCGATGCGCGCTTCCCAATCCGGCAAACGCAGCGCATCGGCCGCAATTTCCAACTGCTGATCCGCGCTGCCATCCGCCGCTGCGATAATCGCTTCCAACCTTGCCTGCTCTGCTGCCAGCGCATCAAAATCAGCATCTGGCTCGGCATACGCGGCATACACCGCATCCAGTTTTTGCTGTGCGCTAAATACTTCGCCCAGTGCCTCTTGCACCGCCTCGCGCACGGTTTGTTGCGGATTAAGTTGCGGCTCTTGCGGCAGATAACCGATATTCAAATTCGGCATCGGCGTGGCCTCGCCCTCATAATCTTTATCTACGCCCGCCATAATTTTTAGCACGGTAGATTTACCCGAACCATTCAATCCGAGCAGGCCGATCTTCGCTCCCGGGAAAAAACTCAAGGAAATATCTTTAATAATTTGCCGCTTGGGCGGGACCACCTTGCCCACGCGATTCATGGTAAAAACGTATTGAGCCATGTCTATTTTCGTAAAAAGTAAAAGTGCAAGATTAACTCATGAATGGTAATTTTGCGAGGCGCAAGAACAAAACCCTGTCGGAACAAGAATAAAACTAGACAGGAACTTTCTCAACAAAAGCATTTCTCACATATAGCCTCTTCATATAGAGTCTAGCTGGCTTTATACTACCGCTATCCCGTCATTCACCACCCACCGTACCTCACCATGCTTGAAACATTTCTAGCCGTTGCTTCCCTCATTACTTTAATCATCTTGGTCAGGCGCGCCAACCGGCGCGTCGTCTTGCCCAATCCAGTTTTACTTCAACGTGAGGGAGAGTACAGCGCGCTGCTTGCCCCGCACCTGAACACCGCCCAGCCCTTGATAGAAGGCTTCATACAAATAATGGGCACTAAACACGATGCCACCAAAAACAGTACGACACAATATTTTGAAGTGCGCGACAAACACACCACCGCACACGGCCACGCGTTTTATTTGCTGGCCATTACCCTGCGTGGCGGTATGCTTTATTTTCAAGCGATCTCACCACGTGATTTAATCAATGGCGATGACGATAGTCACCTCAAAACTGCGCAAGAAGCATCCGCCCGCATTCTGTCGCATGTGCCCGACCAGGGCGTGTACCATGCTGAACTAGACAGCGCCATTATCTCTGCCGCCACCGCCGCCGCGCAAAAGCTGGGCATCGGCATCAGCCACCTCGCCGCTCACGCAGATGCAAACATCCCCATAACGGCGTAATTAAAATTCATGGCAGATAAAAAATCACCCAACAAAAAATCAAAATCAATGGAACCAGACTCGATTGATTTATCCCCGCACAAAAGCAAAACAGGTCTCAAGCGCATCTTCAACGCACTGCATTATTCCATCGACGGATTTAAAGCAGCCTACCAACACGAACACGCTTTTCGCCAAGAATTATTCCTCGCGCTTATTTTAATTCCGCTCGCACTGTATATAGAGCCGAGCATGATAGGCCGCGCGCTGATGATAGCCTCGGTGCTGCTGGTGTTGATGGTGG
>JANONT010000281.1:0-5045 GCA_031420955.1 Candidatus Nitrotoga sp.
AAGCCAAAACTCCAAAGACCGCGATGTGATGTCCGGCACCGAACACTTGCGTATGACGTAAGGGCATCTCTAAAAATCCAACTTCCGTCGCCATACTGTGTTGCTCGCAAAAAATTACTCCTAACATGTTAACTATATGCGTCGTCACAATTTTTTGTTCGCGTCTTGTCTGGCTTAAGAATTTTAATTTTTAGAGATACACTTTTACAACTATTAAAGGAGCAAGCATGGCCATACGCCCATACAAAAATATTTTTCCAACAGCGGGTGCACGCTCGTATATTGATGCCGAAGCAGCGGTGATCGGCGATGTGGTCATCGGCGAAGATTCATCCGTGTGGCCGATGTGTTTGATTCGCGGCGACGTCAACATTATTCGCATCGGCGCGCGCACCAACATTCAAGACGGCACGATTATCCACGTCAGCCATAAGCATAGCGAAGTGCCGGAAGGCAACCCGACGTATGTCGGCGACGATGTAACGGTGGGTCACCAAGTGATTTTGCATGGCTGCACGGTAGAAAGCATGAGCCTAATCGGCATGGGTTCGATTATTTTGGATGGCGCGATTATTCGCTCGCATGTGTTGCTGGGAGCGGGGTCTCTCGTGCCAGAGGGCAAAGATTTGGAAGGGGGTTATTTGTGGCTAGGCCGACCCGCCAAACGAATACGCGAGCTGACAGCGGCAGAAATTAAACGCTTTGATTACTCGGCCAAGCATTACATTAAATTAAAAAATGATTATTTGGCGGGCGCATAATTACAGGCAAAATTTTTAGTATCTTCACTCGACACAAGGAAAACATCATGTTGAAAGCCACCGTTCGTCGCAGCGCAAAAATTTTAAGCAGCATATTGCTGTTGTCATTGTTGCAAGCCTGCGGCGAGGGTGAACCGACACCCGCCAACCTCGCGCTCTTTGCCGGAGATGGGGTGACGGCGGGCAGTGTAGATGGGGCAGGAACAGCAGCGCGTTTTAGTGCGCCGCTGGGGGTTGCTGCGGATAGCGCGGGCAATATTTATGTGGCCGACACCACCAACCATATCATTCGCAAAATTGATAGTGTTGGAGGAGTGACTACGCTGGCGGGCAACATAACCACCCACACCGCTGGCAACACAGATGGCACCGGTACGGCAGCAAGTTTTAGCTCACCACGTGGTGTTGCCACCGACAGCGCGGGCAATGTTTATGTGGCGGATACAAGCAATCACATCATCCGCAAAATCACCCCTTTGGGAGTTGTGGCGCAAGTGCCCATTAACTCAGGAACAATTACAATCTACGGCGCAATGTCACTGATAACTACTGGCACACCTTCTGGCATTGCCACAGATACTGATGGCAATATTTATGTAACGGATGCTGTTAACCATGCCGTAATAAAAATTACTCCATTGGGTGGGGTGAGTACGATAGCGGGTGTTCCTGTAACCCTAAGTTCTATAATTTCTAGCCCTCTTTCTGGCAACACTGATGGTATTGGCACAGCAGCGCGATTTAACTCACCACGTAGTATTGCCATTGACAGATTGGGCAATCTCTATGTGGCTGACAGTGGCAATCACACTATCCGAAAAATTGTTATTTCCAGCGGTGTAGTCAGTACGTTGGCAGGCACAGCCCTTTCTTCTGGCAGCGTAGATGGCCTGGGTGCAGTAGCGCGATTTAACACGCCCTTAGGTGTTGTCACCGACAGCGCGGGCAATGTTTACGTGGCGGACACTGGCAATCACACCATCCGCAAAATTACCCCAGCGGGCGAGGTCAGCACGGTGGTGGGCGTGGTGGGGTCGGCGGGTTTTGCGCCAGGATTTTTACCCGGACAACTATTCTCACCAACGGGCGTGGCAATCAGCGGCACATCGCTTTATATCACCACGGGCCATGGCGTTGCGGTAGTGACCAGAGTCCCATAATAAATAATTGGCGCGCGAATTTATGACTTTAACCGAGCTACGTTACATCACCGCGCTGGCGCAGCAGCGGCATTTCGGGCGGGCGGCAGAAGCGACATTTGTCAGCCAGCCGACCTTGAGTGTAGCGGTTAAAAAGTTGGAAGAAGAGCTGGGGGTCACGCTGTTTGAGCGCGGCACGCACGAGGTGACTTTAACGCCGATAGGCGCGCAAATTGTGGAGCAAGCGCAGCGTGTATTAGAGCAAGTCGCCGCCATTGCAGAAATCGCCAAGCACGGAAAAGACCCGCTGGTGGGGGCGTTGCGGCTGGGTTTGATTTACACCATCAGCCCGTATTTGTTGCCGCTACTCATCCCGCAGTTGCAAAAAAAAGCTCCGCAGATGTCGCTGCTGATTCAAGAAAATTACACCACACGCTTGTTGGAAATGCTCAAGATGGGCGAGTTAGATGTGATCATCATTGCTTCAGAAGTGAATGAGCCGGGGCTGATCGAGCAAGCTTTGTACGACGAAACTTTTGTGGTGGCGATGCCGCAAGGGCATCGTTGGGCCAAGCGTAAATCCATCACTGCCGCAGATTTAGCCGAGGAAAGTTTATTGCTGCTGGGCAGCGGACATTGCTTCCGCGACCAAGTATTGAAATTTTGCCCAGCACTTAATCGCACCGCCGCCGCCCCCGGCAGCATGCAAAAAAATCTGGCGGGCAGCTCGTTAGAAACAATGCGGCACATGGTCGCATCCGGCATCGGTATCACGGTCTTGCCCAGCACTTCAGTTCCGCATTTTTCAGAAAAAGCGCATCAAAATCCTAATCATCTAGATAGCATGTTAGCTTACCGCCCTTTCGCCAAACCCGCGCCAGATAGGCGTGTCATCTTGGTGTGGCGCAGCAGCTTCCCGCGTCTTGCGGCTGTTGAAGTATTGCGCCAGGCCATTCTTAATTGCCCGTTGCAGGGCGTTAAAAAACTGCGCTTCGTTTCCACTTAAATATTCCCACCCCCTCGTCGCGCCCACCTTTTTTATTGATAGCCAAATACTATCAATCATATTGCAACAATCAATTAGCCATATACCCCGCCTAGTTTTAGCATGTCTTCCACTGCTCGGTTAAATTGATTTTGAGCAGTGTGTTTGACCTTTATTTTAGTCAAACCGTTTGATTTTAAGGAGGTGCAATATGAAAAACCTAATCGAAAAAATACTAGCGTCGTGGGACATCGATACAAAATCGCTAGTCGATATTTTTATGCGATATGCGGCAGGGGAATAATTTTTAATTTATTTAAAGGAGAAACATGATGGACAAGCCTAAAACTATGACTAATTACGCGGGCATCCCCGTGGCAGATAACCAAAATTCTATTACTGCGGGCGAGCGCGGCCCCGTGCTGATGCAGGATTTTCATCTGATCGAAAAAATGGCGCAGTTCAACCGCGAACGTGTGCCGGAGCGAGTTGTCCACGCTAAGGGTTCAGGTGCGTTTGGATATTTTGTGGTGACCCAAGATATAACACGCTATACAAAAGCTAAACTTTTTTCTGCGGTGGGAAAAAAAACTGAAATTTTTGCACGATTTTCTACCGTTGGGGGGGAGCAAGGTTCAGCGGATACCGAGCGCGATCCGCGTGGTTTTGCGGTGAAATTTTATACCGAAGAAGGTAACTGGGATATGGTTGGTAACAACACGCCAGTGTTTTTTATTCGCGACCCGCTCAAGTTTAGCGACTTCATCCACACGCAAAAACGTGACCCGCAAACACACATGAAATCGCCCACCATGATGTGGGATTTTTGGTCACTTTCGCCGGAATCCTTGCATCAAGTCACAATTCTTTTTTCTGATCGCGGTACGCCAGATGGCTATCGTCACATGCACGGATTTTCCAGCCACACCTTTAGTTTGATCAATGCGAAGGGCGAACGTTTTTGGTGTAAGTGGCATTTCAAAACCAAGCAAGGCATTAAAAATTTAACGCGCCAGCGTGCGACAGAGCTGGCCGGACAAGACCCGGATTACGCCCAGCGCGATTTGTTTGGCAACATCGCCAATGGCAATGCCCCCAAGTGGCGCGTGTGTTTACAGATTATGCCGGAGCAGGCCGCCGACACTTATGCGATCAACCCGTTTGATCTAACCAAAGTGTGGCCGCACAAAGATTATCCCTTGATTGAAGTGGGCGAAATGGTGTTGGATCGTAATCCGGAAAATTATTTTCAAGATGTGGAGCAAGCCGCGTTCGAGCCTTCTAACGTTGTGCCAGGCATGGGTTATTCGCCGGATAAAATGTTGCAAGGGCGGCTGCTTTCTTACCCCGATGCGCACCGTTATCGCATCGGCACAAACTACGGCGCATTGCCGGTAAACAAGCCGCGTTGCCCCATGCACAGTTATCACCGCGATGGCAGTATGCGCTTTGATGGCAACAGTGGGGCTGCGCCCAACTACGAGCCGAATAGTTTTGGTGGCCCCGTGCAAAATGCGGAGTATGCCGAGCCTGCGTTGAAAATTTCGGGCGATGCGGCGCGCTACGATCATCGCGTGGGCAATGATGATTACACCCAAGCAGGCAATTTATTTCGCTTGATGAATAAAGATGAACAAGCGCGCTTGATTGAAAATATTGCGGGGGCGATGAAGAGTGTGACAGCAACCATTCAGCAACGGCAGCTTGTGCATTTTTATAAAGCGGATCCAGCCTATGGTAATGGTGTGGCGGTCGCGCTGGGGGTGGCATTCAAGGCGGGATAAACGTTGTAGGAAGTTTGGATAGCAGGTAGCGGTAAAAAAGAGGGCATGAATATTTTCATGCCCTCTTTTTATTATGCTGAATTATTCCAATTCTAATTTACTAAACTCTCAATCTTGCTCCCTCATTCCAACCCTTCTCCCGAAGGGAGAGCGCAGCGAGGGCGCCGAAGGCGGGCTTTTCTCCCTTGGGCAAATAAGCCCGCATTTTACAAGGATGGGCGCCATGAACGAAACGAAGAAGCCACCGGTGGGTTGGAAGTGCGTATCGCCACCGAATTGGCGGGTCGCGGCTTGCCGGTCACCGTCATCAACCCGCGTCAGGCACGCGATTTCGCCAAAGCCACCGGACAACTGGCCAAGACCGACCGCGTTGATG
>JANONT010000282.1:0-2329 GCA_031420955.1 Candidatus Nitrotoga sp.
AAGCGACTGCGTGATCTGGAGAAGAAATACAAAGTGCTGCAACAGGAGCATGAACTCCTAAAAAAAGCCATCCGGTTTGCTTCCGATCAAAAACGGAAATCTTCGAGTTCATCGAAGCAAACCGGGAAAACCACTCCATCGCGCTGATGTGCCGTGTGTATGGCATCACCCGTGCCGGGTTCTATGCCTGGCGCAATCGTGGCCCTAGCCTGCGTGCACAGCAGAACGAGACCCAAGTGCAACAGATCAGGCAGATTCATCGGGCCAGTCGCGGTGTTTATGGCAGTCCGAGGGTGTATCGCCAGTTGCAGGCGCAGGGTGTGGAGGTGAGTGAGAATCGCGTGGCTAGGCTGATGCGTAGCACTGGGATCAAGGCTCGGGTGGCAACACTGCGCTATACCTCACCCAACCTGAAGAAGTTCTTCGGCAGCCTGCCCAATCGACAGCATGAGCATCCGGCTGAGGCGCCCGATCAAGTGTGGGTGGCCGACATCACGTATCTCAAGGTGGGTTCGATCTACCGCTATCTGGCGGTGGTGATGGATCGTTGTTCGCGGCGCATCATCGGTTGGGCTTTGGGGAAGCAGCGGAATGTCGCGCTGACCTTGCGCGCGCTCAATCATGCGGTTGCCAAGCGCCGCCCGCCACCGGGTCTGATCTTCCACACGGATCGCGGCATCGAATATTATGCTAACGCGTTCCGCAAAAGGCTGTCGAAATTAAAGATCACTCAGAGCATGAACCGGCCAGGCAAGGTGACGGACAATGCGTTCATGGAGTCGTTCTTCCATTCGATGAAGGCGGATGTGATTCACGGCAACACCTTTCGCGAAGACAATCAATTGCTCTCGGTATTGCGTAGCTATATTCCTTTCTATAACCACAGTAGAATGCATTCGTCATTGAACTATGTTTCACCCGCAAAGTATGAAATTCAGTTCGCTTAATCAGGTGTCAATTCTATTGGGGGAAGATTCAATAATAGTGGAATCCAGCTTACTCATTCTTGCTTCGGCTTTTTTTATCATCGCCATGCTGTACTCGGTCACCGGCCATGGCGGCGCATCGGCATACATTGGTGTGATGGTTTTACTGGGTATGGCTCCGCAGGAAATTAAACCCATCGCGCTCAGTTTAAATGTGATCGTGTCGTTAATCGCAACGCTGCATTTTTATAGTGCAGGGCATTTTCGGCGTGCGCTATTTTTGCCTTTTATATTAAGTTCCGTGCCGCTCGCGCTGTTGGGTGGATACATACAATTACCGACGCAGTGGTTTAATTGGTTGATGGGATTCGCGCTTATTTTTTCGGCCTTACGCATCGGCATCAAACCCGTTCATGGAGCGGTGGAGCACGCGCCCAATCTCGCCTTCGCTTTGATCACGGGCGCAGCGATTGGTCTGATTTCGGGATTGATCGGCGTGGGCGGCGGCATTTTTCTCACGCCCTTATTATTGTTGATGGGCTGGGCTAATGCACGGCAAGCGGCGGCGGTGTCCGCTCCCTTTATTTTGTTGAATTCTATAGCGGGCTTGATCGGATTTTCGGTGAAATCCACCCACGCCTTTCCTGAAATAATCGTGTGGCTAGTTTTACCTGTATTGTTCGGTGGTTTTTTTGGCTCACGCTTAGGTAGTCGCTCATTAGCCATGAGCAGCATCGCCCGCGTGCTGAGTGTGGTGTTGTTACTGGCAGGAGTGAAGTTGCTTTATGTCTGACGAAAAAATATTTAATAGGAAAATTTTAGGTTTCGCGGGTTATTCCGGCAGCGGCAAAACGACCTTGCTGGAAAAAATGATTCCCCTGCTGACGCAACACGGCCTGCGTATTTCCGTCATCAAACACGCCCACCATGATTTTGATATAGACCAGCCCGGCAAAGACAGTTATCGGCATCGCGCAGCGGGGGCGGGCGAGGTGCTCATTGCCTCTAGCCAGCGTTGGGCCATCATGCATGAGCTGCGTGCAGAAACTGAGCCGACGCTGCAAGACTTATGTCGCCGGCTCGCTCCGTGTGATCTGGTATTGGTAGAAGGGTATAAATTCGCTCACATTCCCAAGTTGGAAGTGCATCGCAAAGCGGCTTTGCATCCCTATTTGTATCCGTCGGACAAGTATATTATCGCGCTGGTGACCGATCATCCGCAAACCACTTCACTGCCGATATTAAATATCAACGATCCTCAGCAAATCGCGGCTTTCGTCATAAAATATTTCGCGCTTGCTGATGAAGAAGATGAATACGAAGATGGTTGAACAAGGAACATAAATTTTGAACATTGAACTCCTCTATTTTGGGCGTCCCAGCGAGAGCTTAAAAATTTCGCG
>JANONT010000283.1:0-4487 GCA_031420955.1 Candidatus Nitrotoga sp.
AAAAATCTCAACTCGTTTAAATTTTTACAACAGGCGATTGAGTACGAAGCGCAATGGCAAATTGACACGCTAGAAAGCGGCGGAAAAATTCAGCAGGCGACCGTGTTATTCGATGCGGATAAAGTTGAAACCCGCGCCATGCGAAGCAAAGAAGACGCGCATGATTATCGCTATTTTCCAGATCCAGATTTACTCCCCTTGATTATTGACCAAGCCTGGATAGAGCAACTGCGCGCCACCATGCCCGAGTTGCCGCAGTCCAAAAAAGCGCGCTATGTGGCAGACCTCGGTCTGTCAGTTTATGACGCCAGCACACTCACCTCCTCGCGTGGAATTTCGGAATATTTTGAGACTGTAGCCAAAGACATATCTGACAAAAAGCTTGTTGCTAACTGGGTAATCGGTGAAGTCAGCGCAGCGTTGAATGATGCTAGCCTTTCTATCGAAGAGTGCCCTGTGTCCCCTCGACACCTTGCTTTACTGCTCAGTCGAGTGCTGGACCAAACTATTACGACAAAATCCGCTAAAGTGGTCTTTGAAGTAATGTGGGAACACCTACCTCGTATTGTTGCGGGAACACTGACGGTTACCACTCAAGATCAATCTACGATAGCTTTTGAGCCAAATGCCATCATTAAAGAGCGCGGGTTGCAGCAGGTTTCCGATACTGGCGTTATCGAAAAAATGGTTGATGAAATCATCGCCGCCAATCCCGCACAGGTAGTGGAATATCGCAGCGGCAAAGAAAAAGTGTTTGGTTTTTTTGTCGGGCTGGCGATGAAAGCCAGCAAAGGCAAGGCGAATCCGGCGCAGCTCAATGATATTTTGAAACGCAAACTTGCCGCGTAAAATTACCGTGCCCGCTGCTGTTGCGCCCACGCCACCAAGCCGGACATCAGCCCCTCATCCCCGCCCGCAGTCGTCGTGATCGTTTGCCAGCCTAATTTGTGCGCCGCTTCGGCAATGCGTGGGTGTGGCGCAAATAGCGGGATTTGCAAAATCGCATGTTGCGTATGTGCGTCCAACATTTCAAATAAATTTCTCAACGCTTCGCTACTGGTGACGGTGATCGCATCGGGGCGCGTCGCCAACAATATATTTACATTGAATTGCGGTTTACTACGCCGATAGCACGTTGCGTATTGCACTGTTGCACCGCGTAATTTCAGCGTGTCGCCGAGTAACGCTCTGCCACCATCGCCGCGAAATATCAGCACTTTCCAGCCAGCCACGGCTTGCAATTCTGGTTGGGCTAACAGTGTTTCGCTATCGAATTTCGCTTGGTCAAAATTGGTTGGCGGCGCAATCACTTCATGTACACCATATTCACGCAAGGCTTGCACACTGCCGGGCCCTATCGCAGCGATTTTGAGTGTGCTTAAAATTTGCGCTGCGTCGCTCAGAGTGAGTATCGCGTCCATGCCATAACGCACGGCGTTGGGGCTGATAAATATGGCGAGGTTAAATTCTTGTAGGCGTGCGAGTTGTCGATTTAACTCTGTGGTATCGGCAGCGGGATGAATTTCCAGCAGCGGAAAAAGAATGGCCTGTCCGCCCAGTTGAATGATGCGTTGCGCCAAATTTTCAGACTGCTCACGCGGGCGCGTGACGACGATTTTTAGACCGGAGAATGGTTGAGTTTTTATCATTGCTAAGCGGTTATTTATTCCATATCTAATTTTATAATTTCAGATCGTTCCCTCCGAGAGAATGGCTAGGATGAGGGCGCAAAATTGGGGATTAATAAATAAAACGGGAATTAGACATTATTCCAGCGCGGCTAAAATTTCATCCGCCCCCTGCGCCCGCAACGCCTGCGCCACGGCATTGCCCACAGTTTCGGAATCTGCGCCACGAAATTCCGCGCGTGCGATGCGCGTACCATCGGGGCTGGCGACGAAGCCGCGTAAAAATAATTGGCCGTTATTCATCTCCGCGTAACCGCCCAGCGGCACTTGGCAACTGCCCGCTAGGGCGCGGCTCAAGGCGCGTTCGGCCAACACACATGCAGCGGTATCGGCATGATGCAGCGGCGCGAGCAGGGCTTTTAAATCTGCGCGATCTGCGCGACATTCAATTGCCAATGCGCCTTGCCCGACCGCAGGTAAACTTTCTTCTGGCGAAATAAAAGTGCGTATGCGCTCGCCCAAACCCAAGCGTATCAACCCCGCTGCCGCCAAAATAATCGCGGCATATTGTCCTTCATCCAACTTGCGTAGCCGCGTTTGTACATTGCCGCGCAACGATTCAATTTTCAAATGAGGAAAACGCGCACGCAACTGGCTGGCGCGGCGCAAGCTGGAAGTGCCGACCACGCTACCTGCAGGCAAGGCCGCTAAATTTGAAAAATGATTAGAGACAAAGGCATCCCGCGCATCTTCGCGCTGGGTGATACACGCCAACATAAAACCGGCGGGCAAATTCATCGGCACGTCTTTCAGCGAATGCACGGCGATGTCGGCGCGTCCCTCTTCCAGCGCGGTTTCCAGCTCTTTCACAAACAAACCTTTACCGCCAATTTTGGACAAAGTCACATCCAAAATACGATCGCCTTGCGTGGTCATGCCCAATATGCTGATTTCAGTTTCTGGGTATAATGCGCGCAGTTGATCGCGGATGTGCTCGGCCTGCCACATTGCTAACGCGCTTTCGCGGGAAGCGATGGTGAGTTTGGCGGGCAAAGATTGGGAATTAATGACTTGATTCACGAGATTTGTCCAATTGGTTGTGCGGGGTGTTATTCAGATTTATTTAGAATTTTAATGGAGCTTTAACCCCACTATATTTAGCGCGGCATTCTAACATGAGCTTCTCGCTTGCGTTGCCCGCCCACTCACATTATGAACCTGCTTGCCCCTCTCTCAAACATATCCAGCAAAGACCTCCCCTTACGTGAAGATATCCGTCTTTTAGGGCGCATACTCGGCGACACCTTGCGCGAGCAAGAAGGGGTCGAAACTTTTGAATTGATCGAAAATATTCGGCGCGCTTCGGTGCATTTTCGCAAGACGCAAGATGAGCGTGATCGCGCGCACGTTGCAAAAATTCTGGACGATTTGTCGACGGCCGATACCTTATCGGTCGTGCGTGCGTTTAGTTTTTTCGCGCAGCTTTCTAACATCGCCGAAGATTTGCATCATAATCGCCGCCGCCGCGCCCACCTCAAGGCTGGCTCCCCGCCTCAAGAAGGCAGCTTGCAACTGGCCTTGAGCCGCACGCAAGACAAGCAAGTGGATGCCGATGCCGTGCAAGCATTTTTCAACAAGGCCCTGATCGCACCCGTGCTCACCGCGCACCCGACCGAGGTGCAGCGCAAAAGTATTTTGGATTGTCAGCTTATTATTTCCAAGCTCATGTCCGAGCGTGACCGCATTGATTTAACGCCGGATGAGTTGGCCGATAACGAAGAAAAGCTGCGTCGCTTTGTGCTCATTTTGTGGCACACGCGCATGTTGCGCACGGCCAAATTAACGGTGCGCGATGAGATTAAAAATGGCTTGGAATATTATCGCTACACCTTCCTTTCAGAAATTCCAAACCTCTACGCCGATTTGGAAAAACAGTTGGAAGCGCGCTATGGCAAACGCTTGCATCTGCCGCCATTTTTGCATGTGGGCAGTTGGATAGGCGGAGACCGTGATGGCAATCCGTTTGTCACGCACGAGGTCATGCAAGATGCGGTCACGCGCCAATCGACCTTGGTGCTGGAATATTATTTGGCCGAAACGCATTTGCTCGGCACACGTTTGAGCCTGACCACGCGCCTGGTGTCAGTGAGTGATGAGTTGCGCGCGCTGGCGGCCAAATCGCTAGACAAAGAAATCAGCCGCGAAGATGAGCCGTATCGTCGCGCCTTAATCAGCATTTATTCCAGACTGGTGGCCACCGCAGAAGACCTCGGCCATCGCGTTAAACACCTGCGCCCGGTCAATCCCAACGCGCAGAAATACGAAAACGCGCAAGAATATATCGACGATCTGGACATCATCATCCGCTCGTTGTACGGCCATAAAGCGGTGTATTTGGCGCGTGGGCGTATGGCAAATTTACGGCGCGCCGCAGAGGTGTTTGGCTTTCATCTCGCGCCGTTGGACATGCGCCAACACAGCGCGGTGCACGAACAAGTGGTCGGTGAGCTGTTTGCTATCGGCGCGAACAAAACTGGCTATGCTGCGCAAAACGAGGCTGTTCGGCGTGAATGGATTTTGGACGCGCTGCAAAAAAACTCACCGCTGGTAAAAAATTGGGATGCAAAAAATCTGGAGCAATTTTCACCCACCGTGCAAGGCGAGCTACGCATCATGCAAATGGCGGCAAATATACATCGCCGTTTTGGACATGCGGCGATACCCAACGCCATTATTTCTAAGACTGATTCGGTGAGCGATATGCTCGAAGTCGCCCTCATGCTGCAACAAAGCGGGCTGCTGGAAAGTTATCTCCAAGGAAATAGCAAGCTGCACGTTAATATTATTCCGTTGTTTGAA
>JANONT010000284.1:0-1552 GCA_031420955.1 Candidatus Nitrotoga sp.
CAATGATTTGCTGTGCGCCGCTAGGTATTTTTTTAGTGGTTGTTGCAAAAATTTCTACCAAGGTCTCGTATGGGGAGGAGTAATGTTTTTTGCCACTCCAGTTTCCACATCAATTTCATAGGTGTGAGATCCACTTCCAAGTGAAATCAATTTCAAACCAGGTCGCCAAGCTTCATCTTGAAAGCGACGACCACTTTCGTCTTCCAAACACAACTCCCCAAAAGGATATCGGGCGCGCCCTGGCTCATTATAATTTCGCGCTTGCTTAAAAACTTCTTCCCAAATTAATTTACCCTGTTCATCTCGTACCACCTGCCAAATAACTTTGCCATCTTTGTCCAAACGAAAGATGTTGTGGTTATTGGGTTCGATTGACCCATCAAGGAAATCGCCTAACACTATGTATCCACCATCGGGCAATCCGACAAACTGAAAAACACGAAAGCCATTAAAGACGTACCCTTCTTCCATCATAACGGTCTTGCATTGACAAACCAGCTATTGAAAGCGGCAATAGTTGGTGGTCTGCTCACCACCTCAAACTGCACCGCACCACCTTTATTGCCCATAATGCCATTGGCGACCGATACTCGCATTGGTGTACCTGCTGGCACATTGACCGTTGTGATGTAGGTGGGTACTGTTGACAGCGCCAGCTTGTCCGTGAAAAACCACGATGCGCCAGGTAGATAAGCGCGACGGTAAGCGGTCATGGTGTGTTCTCCCGATTATTGCATTTGTTTACCCGAACGATGCGCCTCTGCTATCGGCGCATCCTATCGAGCTTACGCGGTGGGCGAGAAGTCAGTCCAGTGGCCTGAGCCAATTCCATCAATCCGCGCAAGGCATCGTTCACAGCTTGGGTATTAGGAAACGCCTTTTGCACCTCCGGGGCGATCACAACCACGTTGGATGCTGCCTTATATCGCTGCGCGTATTTACCGCGCACCATTACACCAAAATCTTCACGCTGATATTCAGCGCGGAGTTCGTCGCTTTTTTATTTACCATTCTTAATAAAAATTACATTATGCCCGGGTTGCAGGACGTGCACTGATGATGCGAATTTTATCACCGCGTTCGACATGTGCCACAACAAGAATGCGATTCTCGGAGGATATGCCGAATGTAATGAAACGGTGTTCGCTAACAGAGTGGGCGGGGGCGCGGTCAGTCAGCGACAAATCGTCCCCAAAAATAGTGGATGCTTCTTGGAAGGATACGCCATGTTTATCAAGGTTGGCTGTCGCCTTGTCGCCATCCCATTCAAACTTCACTTTGATGCTCCTTTAATGGCAATAATATGCTTCAAGCCACGTCTTCCAAGCATATCTCAACCTTACCTGTATCCCACCAAATACCCTACTGCGAGCTAAAATCACACCCGCTCACTCACCCACGCGGTTACCGACGTCAACGCCGCTGGCAAATGCTCCGGTTGCGTGCCGCCCGCTTGCGCCATGTCAGCGCGACCGCCGCCTTTGCCGCCCACTTGCTGCGCGACAAAATTTACCAGCTCGCCGGCCTTAACTTTTCCTGTCAGATTGCTGCT
>JANONT010000285.1:0-3618 GCA_031420955.1 Candidatus Nitrotoga sp.
ACGCAAAATCCTGCTTGCCCATCAACACCTACCCATCTAACTCAGCCTATTTCTTGCTTAAATTCTGCGATTTAGCCCATTACTCCAAAATTCTAGGTAAATATCATTTAAAAGGGAGTAACATATACTTCGTGTTCGTAGTATCAATTTTTTTTACTGAAAAACGCATTTACACCATACGTGACTACAGCTAAAAAAACGCTATGAGCATCACCAAAAAATATCACTATTCTTTTTTGGTGTTTGTAAAACAATGACTTGCACTTTAGAACTTTAGTGCCCCTACTTCAGACCTCTAGTGTCCCTACTCCAGATCTCCAGTGTCTCTACTTCAGAACTATAGTGTTCCTACTTTAATAGCTATAGCGTTTCTCTTTAAAACTATAGCGTTTCTCCTTAGGGCTTAGCATTTTTATTTCGGTACTTTAGCGTTTCCGCCAATGGTGGCACCTTAGGTATTCATTTATTAATTTTTCTTGGAGGTTACATATGTCTTCACCTGCAGCAGCACCCGCACCAAAAGTAGATATCGGACCGGTTCCACTAGATTACTTACCGGGTCTCAAACAAAACGCCAAGTTTGACATCGTGGCGGGATTTATTCTTTTCCTGATCGCCTTACCCATCAGCCTAGCCATTGCCCTCGCATCCGGTGTGCCGGCTGTAGCGGGCTTATTAACTGCGATGGTCGGCGGTATGGTCGGCGGTATGTTGGGGGGCTCTTACGTCACCATCAACGGCCCGGCTGCCGGACTGATTGTTATTGTGCTGGGCGCGGTCGCCGAGTTGGGCGCACTGAATCCTGGTGACCCGTTGGCTGGTTATAAATATATGTTGGCAGTCGGTGTCGCGATGGGCGTTATCCAGATCATACTGGGCATCATCAAGGCTGGCCCGATGACCAACGTGTTTCCGTTCTCGGTGGTGGAGGGCATGGTGGCCGGTATCGGTATCATCATCATGGCCAAGCAGATCCACGTGGTGTTGGGCGTGAAAGCAACGGGCAGCATGCTTGCAGTTATTTCAGCCATCCCCAACAGCTTTGCTAACATGGTTCCTCAGGCGGCCATGCTAGGAGGCATCGCGATGGTCATTATGATCCTATGGCCAAAATTTCCAAAGCTGGCTAAGATTATTCCAGCGCCCCTGGCAATTATGATGATTACCATCCCGCTGGCGGCTTCTTTCGGACTGAACGCAGACGGCAAGCCGTTGGTGGGCTTGGTAACTGTACCATTGAATTTTGGGGATGCTTTTGCGTTTCCTGATTTTTCTAAAATCATGGATCCAATCTCCATCAAATACATCCTTACCTTCGTGATCGTGGGTTCCTTGGAATCCTTACTAACCGCATCGGCCATCGAGAAAAAAGATCCTTGGAAGCGTCGCAACAACATGAACCGCGAGTTCTGGAGCAAAGGTATCGCCAACTCTGTGTCCTGCGGAATCGGTGGTATCCCCATGATCGCAGAAGTCGTTCGTAGCTCAACCAATGTGATGGTCGGTGCGCGCACCCGTTGGTCTAACTTCTTCCACGGCTTCTTCATGTTGGCTTTTGTTGCCGGTCTGCCCTGGCTGCTTAACATGATTCCGCTGGCAGCCTTGGCG
Source organism: Candidatus Nitrotoga sp. (assembly GCA_031420955.1). GTDB lineage: Bacteria > Pseudomonadota > Gammaproteobacteria > Burkholderiales > Gallionellaceae > Nitrotoga. The sequence continues at coordinate 1,609 of JANONT010000285.1, forward strand.
GGTATGTTGGTGGTGATCGGTTTCCGCCTGGCACATCCAAAAATATTCGCCCATATCGCGCATACTGGTACGGACGAACTGGTGTTCATGGTGGGTACGGTGATTGGCGTGGTGCTGATTGATCTGTTGGTCGGCGTATTCTTCGGCATGTGGTTGTCCATCGGCTTGAATGCAATCCGTGCAGGTAGCCAAAACAAGTTTGGCTCTGCGGGTCTGTTTTTGGCCATTCATGTTGGCTTCTTGGCGGGTGTAGGGTATTTCCACTGGATTGCACATAATGAACTGTTCTCCATTGCTTGCATGATGGTTTCAGTCTTGGTGGGCATCTTGAGCTTCAAGACAGTTTATGAGGTCAAAGCGAGTGGCGATAATGTAACCGTTTCGTTCACTGGCCCTGCGGTTTACACCAGCTTAATCGGCGTACGCAGCATGATGGACAAACTGCCAGGCGGTAAGAAAGTCGTATTTGACTTCTCCAAAGCGGGATTGGTTGATCACACCGTACGCGAGAAAATCAATGACTTCTCGGAAGAATACGCACGTGAGACCAAAGGTACGGTGACGGTAGCGGGTTTGGAAAACCATACCGCGACTGCTCATCACGATCTATCTTCGATGACCCGCGTAATTGACAAGAGCTGGGCGGCAGAATCGAAGTGATTTTGATTTCCGCGCTCACCCTACCTCACTTTAGGTAAAGGGCGCGGGGGTCAAACTAAGCTTTGATTGATTAAAAATAATGCTTCAAACTTTGCCACGATCTAGAAATAGATCGTGGCTTTTTTTGTTCTAAATTTTTCAATTCCAATTTACGCGGCTTTACGTCCCTTATATGTTTCGTTTTGTTAGGCAGGGTTTGATTTTTGTCGGTTAATGCTGTCTGGTCCGGCATGGCAGCTTGATTGTCCCTGGGGACACCAAGCCCGTGGGAGAGCGCTAAGCGTCGTGCCGGTTTTTCGATGATAACCCGAACGGTTGCTCTCCCTTCGGGAGAGGGAGAGCGTAGCGAGGGTGAGGGAACAATCTGGCAATGTTAAATTAGAAATGAAATCACTCGCCCCAGCGTTTCACCAGTGTATGCGGCACATGCAGATGATCCAAGATGCGCGCCACCACAAAATCAACCAAGTCTTGCACGCTCTGCGGGTGATAATAAAATCCCGGATTCGGCGGCAAAATCACCGCGCCTGCTTGGCTGAGTTTGAGCATATTTTCCAGATGAATCGTGGAGAAGGGCGACTCGCGCGGCACCAGTATCAGCGGGCGTTTTTCTTTGAGCATGACATCTGCGCCGCGTGTGATGAGATCATCGCTGAGCCCTGCGGCAACCGCAGCCAGCGTGCCCATCGTGCACGGGCAGATCACCATCGCATCGCCGGGGTTAGAGCCAGAAGCCATCGGCGCGTACCAATCGTCGCGGCCAAATACGCGCAACTGGCCGCTGAATTTTGCCGGAGACAAATTTTCTGGCGACAAGTTTTCTGGCGATAATTTACTGAGATGTTCGAGCAATATTTTTTCCGCATCCTGCGGGCGATTCGGTAGTGTGAAATCGAGTTCCTGCTTGGCCACAATCTGCGCCGCTTGCGAATAAACCAAATGCACGCGTTGCTCGCTTTGCAGCAGACATTGCAAAAGCCGCATTCCATAAGGCAGGCCAGATGCGCCGGTGAAAGCAAGGACGATAGTTTTCATGTTTTGACTTTGAGGTGAATGGTGCGTTGTATTGTAGCTGTATTATTCGGCGTAATTGAGCGCATCGTTCGCGTTCAATTTATTCCCTCGCACGCTACATTGCGTTTCTCTATGCTTAAAAAATGTGCGGCGATCAAGCCATTTACTGTGCCGAATAATAAAGCCGCCGTCGCAAATATGGGGATGAGGTAGACCACGCCGATATGCGGGATGAGCCAAAAATAGACCAGTAATAATTGTCCGACGATATGCGCGAATGCGCCGAATATACTGTGTGTGACTGCGCCAAACCAGCGTGCAGGTAAGTGCTGGCTT
>JANONT010000286.1:0-5398 GCA_031420955.1 Candidatus Nitrotoga sp.
AATATCGATTTTTTAGTTACGGCGATGCCATGTTGATTGAGCGATGAGTTTATTCGAGCTTTTGGTTCTTTTCGAGACTTTAATTTGAATGAGTAATTTGTGTTGAAGAAACGGGCTTCCTAAAAAACCGCCCCCAAATAAAAACCCGCCACTGGGCGGGTTTTTATTTGTAACTGATTGCGGTGTTAAGGCTAACTACCCGAACCGTGATTCTTGCCGCTGCCCAGCCAGTCCATTACTGCGAAAGCTAAGCCAGAAACGACAAAGGTGAGATGTATGCCGACTTTCCAGCCCAACTGTTCGTTGGTCAAGGTGGCGACGCTCACAAAAGATTTCAGCAATTCAATGCCAGAAATCGCGATGATAGAGCCGATGAGTTTCATTTTAAGATCAGCGAAATCCACATGTCCCATCCAGTCTGGGCGATCTTCGTGGCTGCCAGTGTCGATCTTAGAAACGAAATTTTCATAGCCGGCAAAGACGATGATGATGAGCAAATTGGCCACTAAGACCAAGTCCACCAGCGACAGCACGCCAACTACAACGAGGCTACCTTCACCGTTGCGAAGTATGCTGATGAGATGTAAAAATTCCACACCGAAGTACCACAACAGCACCACAATCGCGCCCACCAAACCAAGGTAGAACGGAGCTAACAGCCAGCGGCTGGCGAACATTAATTTTTCAAGCGTGTTTTCTAACATGTTATTTCCAAATAATTTTAGGGGGTAAAGCCTGCCCACAGGCAGTCTTGCAATAATTTATATTTTGCCTGCGCGCTCCTTACGAACTTTGGTGATTAAAGAATTAACCACGCGCATGGTTTCTTTCGGCCCTAGGCCTGTCACTACATATTTGCCATTCACCGCCATGGTGGGGGTGCCGCGTACGCCGTAGTTCAGGACCAATTGTTTGCTGCGCGCCACTTTGCTTTGTGTGGAAAACGCGCTGTAAGCATCGCTGAATTTTTTACGATCCACACCTTGCTGCGCCATGAAATCAGTAATTTTTTCTTCGCTACTCATATCCATCATCTTGACATGCCAAGCGTTGAATAACTCGTTATGCACACGGTGCAATTCGCCCATAGACTCTAACGCATAGAATGTACGCGCCATCGGCTCCATGTTGTCGCTAAAAATAGTCGGCACATAAATCAGCTCGACATCTTTAGGCATATTTTTTTCCATCGCATTCAGCTCTGGCTGAAGGTTGTAGCAATGCGAACAGCCGTAGAAGAAAAATTCCAACACCTCAATTTTGTTGCTGTTGCGAGTCGGTTGCTCTTGGTTCAACACCTTGTATCCCGCTTCGGGCGCAGCCGCGAACGCTAGGCTGGCAAACAATAACGCTGATACTGCAAAAATGTGTTTAACTAATTTCATACTTGCTCTCCTTAAAAATTTTTAGATGTTATTGATTTACTGCGCCCGCATTGGAGTAGCCTCTACTCCATTTAGTTTCAAAGTTGCGCGCGCTTGATTCGCTTCGCTCTGGCCTTGATATGGCCCCAGCCGCACGCGATGCCACACGCCCTTGTCGGGGATGCTCGCCACTTGTACCGCTGCCTCCATACCCATTAACGCTAACTTGGCTTTTAATTTATCCGCATCGCCCGCGTTAGAAAATGAGCCCACCTGCAAATAATATAATTCATTTTTAAAAGCCTGCGCGGCAGGTTTATCTGTATTTTTCGGCACAGCTTTAGATGCAGTCTGCGTGGAATTATCGGTCAGCTCTTTATAAAATTCAAAACGCGGCTTGCTCGCACTCACCGCTGAAGCAGGCGCAGTGGGGGTTGCCGCAACGGCTGGCTTTGCTGCATTTGCTTTCGCAACGACTTTTTCAGGATTTTTATTTTCTGCATTTTTGAAAAATCCAGGGGTTTTTAAAATATACCAAGCCAAGCCTGCAGCAATAGCGATGCCTATGGTCGCGCCAATTAACACGCCCGTAAAAATAGACGGGTTAGGCGGCGGGCTGGATTTTTTATTGTTGCGATAACTCATGCTGCTCCTTGCACATTAACCAATTACATTTTTGTCGGCGCAGACACGCCTAATAAATCCAAGCCATTTCGGATCACCTGTGCCACCGACGCGATCAACGCCAAGCGCGCTAACTTAATATTTTCATCGTCGATCAGAAAGCGCGAAGCATTATAGTAGCTGTGTAAATCTGCCGCCAAGTCCTTCAAATAAAATGCGATCAAATGTGGGGCTAAATCTGCCGCCGCGCTTTCGACGAGTTGCGGAAAATCAATGATGCGCTGTAATAATATTTGTTCGTAATCACTGCTCAGCGCGCTGGTGTCGGCTTGCTGCAACGTGCCCATTTTTTCACGCCACGGCTCTCCCCCCCACTGCGCCAACACGCTGCAAATACGCGCATGGGCGTACTGTATGTAATACACCGGGTTTTCATTGCTCTGCGATTTCGCCAAATCAATATCGAACACCAAATGCGTATTGGAATGTCGTGCGGCTAAAAAATAACGCGTGGCATCGCAGCCCACTTCGTCGATCAAATCGCGCAGCGTAACGTAGCTGCCCGCGCGCTTAGAAATTTTCACCTCTTCGCCGTTGCGTAACACCGTCACCATCTGGTGCAACACATACTCCGGCCAGTCTTGCGGAATGCCGACATTCAAGGCTTGCAAGCCCGCCCGCACTCGCGTGATGGTGCTGTGATGATCCGCCCCTTGTTCGTTAATCACCCGCGCAAAACTGCGCTGCCATTTGTCCAAATGATAGGCTACATCCGGCACAAAATAAGTAGCTGCCATCACTTTTACGCATAACGCGATCTTTATCGTCGCCAAAATCCGTCGTCCGTAACCACAGCGCGTCGTCCTGCTGATAAGTGTGTCCGCTGGCGATTAAATTATTCACCGTCGCCGCCACACGGCCAGAGGTGTACAGCGCGGACTCCAGCGAAAATACGTCGAATTTAACTCTAAACGCGTGCAAATCAGCATCTTGTTCTTGCCGCAAATACGCCACGGCAAATTGCTGAATCGCAGCGCGATCCGTCACATCGCCGGATGCTTGCACTTGCTTGCCATCGGCCAGCACCGACTCTTTGGCGAGAAAAGCGCGCGCCACATCTAGGATGTAATCACCGCGATAACCATTGTCCGGCCACGCTTTATTATCTGGCGTAATGCCATTGCAGCGTAGCTCCACCGACAACGTTAAATTGTCAATTTGCGCGCCGGCATCGTTGTAATAAAACTCGCGCGTCACATTCCATCCGGCAGCACTCAACACGCGACACAAACAATCGCCTACTGCCGCGCCGCGCCCGTGGCCGATGTGCAAGGGGCCGGTCGGATTCGCCGAAACAAATTCCACTTGCAAACTGCGGCCTGCGCCAATATTCACATGACCAAATTTTTCGCCCGCCTGCAACACCGCGCCCACAATTTTTTGCTTGGCGGAGACTGCTAAAAAAATATTGATAAAGCCTGCACCCGCAATTTCTATCTTGCCGATCACCTCGGATGGCGGTAGTGCGTTGATGAGTGCTTGCGCTAAATCACGCGGACTACGACGCAAAGGTTTGGCTAATTGCATGGCTAAATTACACGCGTAATCGCCATGCTGCGTTTGTTTGGGACGCTCTAATATAATGGAATATTGAGTGGACAACTCTGGTGCTACGGCCTGTGCAGCCTGGGTCAGCAGGTCAGCAAGGTGGGATTTAAAATTTGAAATAAACATCGCAGCGCACGCACAAAAAGACTGCTAATTATAGCCGTTAGCAGCCCGTTGGACTTCAATAATCGTGCGCCCCCAAACATAAGCAGCGGGGGACTCTGCTAAACTGCTAGTCATATTCGCAAGCAATTTTATTTTAATACCACGTCCTTCATGCCGCATATTCAAGCTCGCTCCTATTCTGCCGATACCGTGCAGCACCTCATTAATACCGGCATGTCGCACTTGTTGGCGCGCATTTATGCGGCACGCGACATTGCCGAAATCACGCAACTCAACACGGATCTGCGCGGCTTATTACCCTTTACCTTGTTAAAAAATGCACAAGATATGGCGGTGATTTTGGCCGATGCGATTAGCGCGCAGCGCAACATTTTAATTGTCGCAGATTATGATGCCGATGGTGCAACTGCCTGTGCGGTGGGGTTGCGCAGCTTGCGTGCGATGGGCGCGAAGGTTTCGTTCATCGTCCCCAACCGTTTTGAATATGGCTACGGGCTTACCCCGGAAATTGTGCGCCTCGCAGCAGGCGGTGGCGATCATTCACACGCTAACAAACCCGACATTATCCTCACCGTGGATAACGGCATCTCCAGCGTAGAGGGCGTGGCAGAGGCCACTCGGCTCGGCATAGAGGTGTTGATTACCGATCATCATTTGCCCGGCGACACCTTGCCGGATGCGCGCTGCATCGTGAATCCCAATCAACATGGCTGCACCTTCCCGAGTAAAAATTTGGCCGGCGTGGGGGTGATGTTTTATGTGTTGCTGGCCTTGCGCGCAGAGTTGCGGTCACGCGGCGTTTTCACTGCAACCACGCAACCAAACCTCGCCGAGCTACTGGACATCGTCGCGCTGGGCACAGTCGCCGACGTGGTGAAGTTAGATGAAAATAATCGTATCCTAGTGCAGCAAGGTTTGCAGCGTATTCGTGCGGGACGCGCTTGTGCAGGCATTCAAGCGATACTGGCCGTAGCGCGTAAAGATGCTAGTAAAGCCAGCGCGTACGAACTGGGTTTTGTCGTCGGGCCGCGCTTAAATGCCGCTGGGCGACTGGATGACATCAGCCTCGGCATACAATGCTTAACCACGGATGATCCAATATTGGCGATGTCGATTGCCGCGCAATTAGACACGCTCAACCATGAGCGGCGCGCTATTGAAGCCGACATGCAACAAGCCGCGCTGCTGGTTTTAGAGAGTGTGAATCCTGCGGATAACTATAGCTTGACACTGTTTGACGCTGGCTGGCATCAGGGTGTGATTGGTATTTTAGCTTCGCGCCTCAAGGATAAATTTCATCGCCCGACCATCGCTTTTGCGCGTTCATTAGCAGGCGAAATAAAAGGTTCAGGGCGCAGCATCGCGGGTTTGCATTTGCGCGACGCGCTGGATTTGGTCGCCAAACGTCACCCGCATCTGCTGCAAAAATTTGGCGGACATGCGATGGCGGCGGGGCTCAGTTTGCGCGAACAAGATTTTGCAGAATTTCAGCAAGTGTTTGAAGCTGTCGTGCAAAGTTTACTGACCCCCGCCCATCTCAATAAAATCATAGAGACCGATGGTGCGTTAAATCTGTCGGAATTTTCCTTGGACATAGCGCATAGCCTGGAGCAGCAAGTGTGGGGGCAGGGCTTCCCCTCACCGATTTTTAATAATCATTTCACGGTAAAAAATCA
>JANONT010000287.1:0-1795 GCA_031420955.1 Candidatus Nitrotoga sp.
GTCGCCAACAGCAATGAGCCTTGGCAAGAATTTGAATTTTTCACACTGGACAATAATTCGATCAACGCCTTCGCGCTGCCGGGTGGTTTCATTGGGGTTAACACGGGGCTGATCCTCACCGCGCAAAGTGAATCCGAGTTGGCCTCGGTGCTCAGCCACGAAATCGCCCACGTCACGCAACATCACATTGCACGCATGGTGGCCGGACAAAAATTTGACTCCCTCACCACGGTCGCCGCTATCGCCATTGCCATACTCGCGGCGCGTAACAACCCGGATGCCGCGCAAACCGCCATTGTCGGCATGCAAGCGGGCGCTATTCAGCGGCAATTAAATTTTACCCGCACCCATGAAATGGAGGCGGATCGCATCGGTTTGTCCACTTTGCAAAAAGCGGGCTTTGATACCCGCGCCATGCCCGTATTTTTAGAGCGTCTGCAAAAAGCGACACATTTGTTCGACAACAACATGCCTTCTTATTTACGCACCCACCCTGTCACTAGCGAGCGCATTGCCGACACCGCCAGCCGCGTGCAACAAATCCCTTATCACTTTGTGGCGGATAGCCTGAACTTTCACCTCGTGCGCGCCAAGCTGCGCGCCATGCAAAAAAATAGTCCCGATGCAATCGCTTTCTTTAACGCGGCCATGAACGATCAAAAACATGGCAACCAAATCGCCCAGCGTTATGGTCTGGCGATGGCGTTGTTTCATAGCGGGCAAGGTAAACAGGCAGAAAAAGAATTCGCCCCACTGCAAAAATACACCGCGCAAAATCCGATGATCGCCACCTTGGCTGGAAAAATTATTCACGCCAATAAGCAAGACAAAGATACGACCACTTTTTATCGCACCGCCACGCAAAACTTCCCGCAGCATCGTGCTTTGTTCTATGACTATGCCGAGCTACTGCTGCAAAACCAGCACCCCGCCGAAGCGATTAAACTGCTCGAACAACAAGTGCTCAGACATCCCAACGATGCCCGTTTATATGAGCTACAAGCGCGCACCTATGCCGCGCTCAATAGACCGCAGGAAAAACATCATGCACTGGCTTATCACTACGCCTTGCGCGGCAATTTATTTGGCGCAATTGAACAGCTTGAGCTGGCAAAAAATGCGGGCAAAGATTATTACCAACTTTCTGCTATCGAGAGTGAATTGAAGAAGCTGAAGGAAATTGCAGCGGTGATGCATAAGCGTTGAGTGGCGGCTGGATTATTTTTTAATTGTTGAAAACCCCACAATCATACAAGCGATTGGCTCCTTTAACTCGCACGCTTTTTTGAGATTAAGCTGTGCCGCCTCGGGTGATTTCAATCGCATCAATGTTTGAGCTTTACCTAAATATAAACGGCCATCATCTGGCTTAAGTGCGATGCCTGCATCAAATTGGGTGATCGCATCTTGATAACGCACCGCATTAAAATAGGCCGTACCCAACGCCTGTCGAACTTGAAATAATTGCGGGCTAATCGCAACTACTTTTTCATAATCTTTCGCTGCTTCATCCCATTTTTGCATTGCGCCCAAGGCCTGCGCACGGTTATAAAAAATCCTGTCCGCACCCGCAACTTTATCGTTGGGCAACAACATCGCAGCTTCATTCCACAAGCGATAATTATCGGCAAACACCCATAAGCGATTCCACGCCAACGGCAATAGCAGCAGAATAATTAAACCCGCCACCATCACAGCGCGTCGTTGCGAGAAATTTACTCCCCGCTTTTGCATCAGCAAAGCAATAAAAATCATCAGCCCCGGCATCCATAAATAGCTGCGATACAGCACGAAC
>JANONT010000288.1:0-3158 GCA_031420955.1 Candidatus Nitrotoga sp.
TTGCTGGACGAAGGCAATTTTATAAAAATTGGCCGCGCTGCCGATAAAACTGAGCACCAGCAGCAGACCCAAACCGACTAACAATGCGTGCTGTCTCACTTTTTTGACCCAGGATTTCCTTAAGAATATCTCAAAAAATTCAAACTTCTAAGCCAGACTGGTCGCGAGCAAAAAATGGTTGCGCCGCATATGTTTGATATGTAAGTAAGCATTTTTTTGTGAGTAACAACGTATGGCAACGAGATTTGGATTTTGAGAGGGGTTCTTAACTTTTGAGGTAAAACTCCATCTTCACGCCCGCCAATTCAACAATATCATGAGCGTTAAGTTGTTGCGGCTGGTCGCCTAGCGGCTTATTGTTCACCGTGGGATAACTGTCCCCTTCAACGTAGGTAATAAAATATCCTTGGGCGCGCCGAGTCAGCACCACCACTTGCGTGCCCGCCTTGCCCAGCGTGGTCAAATTCTTTACCAACTCCAACTCTTTGCCGGCATTGGGTCCGGTCAAAATTTGAACCATACCCGTCCCCATCGGGGCAGCCGCTGGAGTAGGCGCAGCGGGGGCTGCTTGCGCTGCTGGAGCAGGCGTAGGTTGCGGGGCTGCCGTTGCAACTTGGGGTGCAGGTGCAGCTTGAAGCGGTGCAGGTGCGGCCTGGGGTGCTGCAGCTGGCGCAAACGGGGGAGATTTCAACTTACCCGTTTGTTCGTTGTTATCCGCCGCTTTAGGCGCACTCTGCGCTGTGGGCGCACGCAATATCATGGTTTTCTCAAAATCTGCAGCCGTGGTTTGGCTGACTTGGTCATTCAAATACTTCAGCTTGTATTTACCAATTTCGATTACATCGTTATTTTGTAAAAAATGTTTTTTGGAGGCGATGCCATTCACGGTCAGCCCGTTGGTGCTATTCAAATCTTCTAAGAATGAATCATTAAGGATAGTTACAATCGCTGCATGTTCGCCGCTCACTGCAAGATTATCAATCACAATCGCATTGTGTGCTTTACGCCCAATAGTGATACGTTCCTTGTCCAGCAGGTACTCCTGCACTACCGCACCATTCATACTCAGTATTAATTTCGCTGCCATGTTTTCTATCCTGTCACTTAACTTTTAAACGTCTATTTTTTAAACCAGGGTAATAATTTTTCTAGCCAACTATGTGGCACCGCAAAATCACCCTTAACTTTAATCAAAATAACCGACACATTGTCACGCCCGCCATGATCGTTGGCCATTTCAATTAGCTGGTTCGCAGCCAACGGCAAATTAGCCTGCAACATTTTTACCGCATCGGCGATTTCATCGTCGGGAACCATATCATTCAGCCCATCCGAGCACAGCAAATAAACATCGCCCGCTTGCACCGCATGCACATGCACTTCAACGTCAACGTTGGCATCGATACCCACTGCACGCGTTACCAAATTTTTATTCATGGAGCGTCGCGCATCAGCAGTGCTGATTATGCCACTGTCGATTTGTTCCTGTAACAAAGAATGGTCGCGGGTGATTGATTCAAATACCTCACCGCGCAATCGATACATGCGCGAATCACCGACATGCGCCACCGCCAAGTGGTTATCATAAAACAATCCCGCTACGACTGTTGTGCCCATGCCCGCATATTGCGGCTGACTCTGTGCGGCGTGATAAATAGAGGCGTTGGCTTTTTGCACATATTTGCGCAACAACATTACGCCAACATCTTCGCCGCTCCCTGCGTCCTCATCTTCTGCTAGGCTATTTTGCAGCGCGTCTTTTATCTCGCTGGACACCACCGATACCGTAATCCCGCTGGCTACTTCTCCGGCATTATAGCCGCCCATGCCATCGGCCAACACCACTAGGCCGCACGACACCTCATAGCCCACACTATCTTCATTATGTGAGCGCACCATCCCCGGATGAGTGGCACTCACAATTTCTAACGCTTGTTCAATTTTCATAATCGTTATGCCATGCCCGCTATGCACGAACGCAGTGCCGCAGCCATTTCCGCGCCTGTTTTAAATCGATCCGCTGGCTGTTTAGCCAACGCCTTGTTGATAAGCTCTACTAACGCAGGTGGTAAATCTGCTCTAATGCTCAATATGTCGATAGGTTGCTCGTTCGCGATGCGGAACATTAATTGCGCCATAGAATCACCCTGAAAGGGCAGTTTGCCACACAGCAATTGGTACAAACTCACCCCCAAAGAAAACAGGTCAGAGCTCCCCTCTATCTTCATGCCCGACAATTGCTCCGGTGACATAAACGAGGGTGTACCCAACACCATACCTGTTTTGGTCTTAGAGGAATCGGTAATGCGCGCAATGCCGAAGTCGGTCACTTTAACGGTGTCGCTGCCGGGGTCATACATAATGTTGGCGGGCTTATTATCGCGAGGCACGACGTTCAACGTGTGCGCATAACCCAAAGCATCCGCCACCCGCGCAACGATACTCAGCACGGTCGGCACGGGCAATAAATTTTCCGGTTTGACATACGCCGCCAGATCGCCCCCCTTCAAAAACTCCATCGCAATGTACGCCAGATCGTGCTCTTCGCCCGCGTCATACATGGTCACAATATTTTGGTGATTTAAGCGTCCCGCAGTTTCGGCCTCGCGAAAGAAACGCGCTTTCACCTCATCCAACTCATCTGCCTCAAACTCTTGTGCCAGTGCCATGGTTTTGATTGCCACCACGCGACTAATTTTTGGATCGCGCCCCAAATACACCACGCCCATCGCGCCCTTACCCAGCTCTTTTTCAATCTCGTAACGCCCCAGCATCGGCTTAGCTACATTGCTCTGCCCCAACACCATGGTGCTGGCATTAGTGCCAGAATGCCCGCCTAAAATCACCGTGCCCGACATGGAAGTCGCCTGTGCCAAACGCATTTCTAAATCCCGAAACTTAGGGTTGTATTCGGCCATGTATTTAAAAACTGACTCGGCCTTATTAAACTGCCGCTTACGTTCGAAATCCAACCCCAAGTTATACAACACCTCCATCAAGCTGTTGTCAATTTGCACCTTGCGAAATTTATCGAACGCCATATCCAGCTGACCTTGCCCCTGAAAAGCCAAGCCCAACATACGATTGCTTTCTGCAGAATCTGCATCGGATTTAATTTTGCCTTCTTCGGTCACCAAAAAGTTTTTGGTGGTCAGCAA
>JANONT010000289.1:0-1885 GCA_031420955.1 Candidatus Nitrotoga sp.
TTCCAAGGTCTGCATGTGCGCGGTTGTTGCAGCTTTCAGTTTGGCTTTGGTGCGTACCGGAACTAAGGTTACCGGGGTCTTGCCCATCGGTGCATCGCTGCAACCGCGCATGACAGACAGCTAATTTTCATGCGTTACAGAGCGGACAATTCATGTGTTTCAAAGCCGGACAGTTCTATTTGTTGCTAACACATTAATTCCATAAAAATTAAGCTAGCAGATGACATTAACGCACCATCTGATTCATATCAATAATCGGCATCAATATCGCCAGCACGATCAACAGCACCACCCCGCCCATCACCAGAATCAGCACGGGTTCTAGCAATGAGGTCAATACCGAAGTAAAGCCGCTGACTTCTTGCTCTTGCTGGGTGGCGGCGCGTTCTAACATGGAGTCGAGCCGCCCGCTGGCTTCGCCGCTGGCAATTAAATGTACTAGTATCGGCGGAAATAATTTTGAGGCGGCTAAAGCGCGGCTTAAGCCGACCCCTTCGCGTACTTTTTTAGAAGCTTCTTCGACCGCACGTTTCATGGGTAAATTTTGCACTACACCCGCCGCCGCGCTCAGTGCAGTTAACAGCGGCACGCCACTGCCGACCAATATCGCCAAGGTGCTGGCCATGCGGGCGGTGTTCACGCTACGCACCAAGCGGCCAATGATGGGCAAGCGCAACAAGCGTAAATGCCATTGATAGCGCAACGCCTCTTGACGCAACATGGCGCGCACCCCGAATCCGGCGGCTATCAGCGCGATAAAAATATATATTCCGAATGCTTGTATCAACGCGCTTAGGCCAATCAACAAACGGGTGAGCAATGGCAGCGTTTGATGCGATTGCTGAAATACGCCCACCACTTGTGGCACGACATAAACCAACAAACCCGTCACCACCAACAATGCCACTATGGTGACGATGGCCGGGTAGACGAAAGCCAGCACTACTTTTTGGCGCAACATTTGGCGTGATTCGGTGTAGTCGGCCAAGCGCAGCATCACTTTACCCAACTCGCCGGAGGCTTCACCCGCACGAATGAGCGCGCGATAAATATCGGGAAAGACGGTTTCATATTTACCCATCGCCTGGGCCAAAGTTTGTCCGGCCAACAATTCGGCGCGCACGCCGGCTAATATTTGTCGCGCCGCCTCGCTTTCACTCTGCTCGATAACCGCGCTGAGTGCCTGCTCTAGCGTGAGTCCCGCGTTGAGTAATGTCGCTAATTGCCGCGTGACCAAATTTAATTGCGCCGATGAAATGCTACTGCCTCTGCGCCAGCTTCCAAAAAAGCCCGCATCCGATTTGATACCTTCTTGCGATACCGCCTCGACCGCCAATATCGTCAAACCCGATTCACGCAAACTGCTGCGCGCCTGGCGCAAGGTGTCAGCCTCGACCACACCACGCAAGGCGCGTCCGGTGGTGTCTAAAGCTTGATAGTGGAAAGCTGCCATATTGAATATTTTAATCGCGGGTGACGCGCAGCAACTCTTCCAACGAGGTCGTGCCGGGCAGCAAGTAGCGTATACCATCTTCGCGCAGACTACGCATCCCAGCTTGCATGGCATGTTGGCGCAAAATTTGTTCGGGGGCGCGATCATGGATCAAGCCGCGCATCCCTTCGTTCATAATGAATAATTCGTAAATGCCGGAACGCCCGCGATAGCCGGTGTGCGCGCACGCCGCGCAGCCCACTGGGCGATACAAGGTAGACGGTGCGGCCATACCCTCTAACAAAGCCAACTCGGAGGCCAGCGGCGTGTAAGACTCTTTGCACGACGCGCACAGACAGCGCACTAATCGTTGCGCCAACACGCCGAGCAAACTGGATGACAATAAAAATGGCTCCACGCCCATATCGGTTAAACGCGTCACCGAGCTGGCGG
>JANONT010000290.1:0-4056 GCA_031420955.1 Candidatus Nitrotoga sp.
TTGGGTGGCGAGATCAATTTCATGCACCCCGACCGAGGTGCCGACCCACAAGGTATTGCTGGATTTCTCAACATGGTCAGATTTTTCCACATACAAGGCGCGCACAAAAACATTGTCGCCTACCTCAAACGTATCCAATACACGCTCACTGGCCATATTTTGGGCAGCCGCGCCGCCCGCGCAGATTACCAAAAATGCAGCGGCACTAAAGCGCACAGCGAAGCTAAGAAAGCACTGATTAAGTCGGCGAGCGGAAAGAAGTGCATGGCGCACAGCACGCAGGAACCGGAGTGCACGTCGTGTACATGAGGATTCCGAGTACCGAGCAACGCAGCGTGCAAATGGGTTGCTGCATAGCAACCGGGAACCCATCGGTCTGCCCCTTGCGGGCAAATTCACCCGCGCAGACATTTATAGTAACGTGCGGGCGTAGGCGATCACATCTTGAATCTGACGATCGCTCAGAATGCCAAAAAACGGCGGCATGGCATTTTTGCCTGCGCGTATTTTGTCGATCAACACCGGGTCGGGCTGCGCCAACCCCTCGCCGCGCGCGAAGTTTGGAGCTTGCGGCATAAAGCTGACACCCCTGTCACCATGACATCCCGAACAATGTGCCATATATAAGCTGCGTCCGTTTGCCACGTCCGCCGCCAACGCATGGCCGGGCAGCACCACCAGCGTAGCCAATAGCCCCGCTACCGACATCACCCCATGCCAAGCACGTTTTGATTGATTGATTGCTGTATTCATGTGTTGCTCCTTATGTGAAATATTGCTATTCAGAATCACCCTTAAAGAATTTATACAGTCTCGACCGTTTTTTTTCTGCCGCCAGCGGCTTGCCGCGCACCTTGCTGGCACGTGCGGCCAGTTTGTCGGCTTGCTCGGCATCAACCGCTAGACCATATTGCCCAAAACGGTAGGCATCCGCCAGCGCATCTAATGCGGGCACATAATCATAGCCTGCCGCCCGTTGAATCCACGGCAAGGCTGCCACGCTTTGCCGCTCTGCCACTGACAAATCCATGCGGCCACTGATATACGCATCCGCCATCATATTAGCCGCGTAAACATGTTCTTGCACTGCCGCCCGCTCAAACCACTGGCGCGCTTCGGTCAAATTTTTCGGCACGCCTTCACCTAAAAAATACAGCATCCCTAATCCATATTGTCCGTCTCTATCCCCTTGCGCCGCAGACAGCCGGTAATATTTTAAGGCATCCTCCACCGCCTGCCCTCTTTGCAAAATGGCCGCATAGCTCGCTTGCGCGCCTGCATGGCCACTGTCTGCGGCGCGCTGAAATAAGGTCATGGCGGTCATTAAGTCGCCCCTATTCTGCGCTTGGTTCGCGGTTGAAAAATCTTGATCCGCCGCAGATAGTTGCACCCCGATTCGCACTTGCTCTGTTGGCAATTCTTCTGCCGTTGCTACGGAAATACCGACCAGCCAAATTATTACCAACCAACTGTTTAGTAGATATTTAATCATGTCCGCTTGCTTGCCTCATACAAAAATGTGCTTACTGGTTTTTACTCGACTCTGCACCAGCCAACTCTTCCATTTTACGATACAAGCTAGACAGCCCTATGCCCAGCCGCTGCGCCGCCACTTTGCGATCTCCGCCTGCATCGTTCACGGCCTTGGTAATAATTTCCAATTCGATCAAGCGCAACTGCTCTCTCAGCCCTCCTGCACTCGCAACTACCGTGCCAGCAGCACCGCCACTGACATTGTTTTGGGCAAGCCCATATACTGGGCGAGAATGCAAAACTTCTGACGGCAAATCGGCCATGGTAATACACCCGCCATCAGCCATGATATAAGCCCGATGTATCACATTCTCTAGCTGCCGCACATTGCCCGGCCAGCTATACGCCTGCAACGCACGATCAGCTTCTGCGTCAATTTCCAACACGCCACCAGAAAATGCCACCCCTGCTTTTTGCATCAGATGTTGCACAAGGCCGGGAATGTCGCTGCGCCGCTCGCGCAACGGCGGAATGTGGATGTGGAACATGCTCAATCTAAAATATAAATCCTCACGAAAGCGGCCTTCTTTCACCATTTCTTCTAGGTTGCGATTGGTCGCTGCCAAAATACGCACATCTACGTCTCGCGTTTGTTCGCTACCCACGGGGCGGATCTTTTTATCCTCAATCACATGCAGCAATTTGGCCTGCAAATGTAGCGGCAAGTCGCCAATTTCGTCCAAGAAAATCGTGCCGCGATCCGCCTCCGTTAACAAGCCCTTACGCGCTTTATCGGCTCCGGTAAAGGCGCCTTTGATGTGTCCAAAAAACTCGCTTTCCATTAAATTTTCTGGGATTGCGCTGCAATTTACTGGGATCAGCGAATAGGCCGCACGCGGGCTTTGCTCGTGAATTAGCCGCGCCACAAATCCTTTGCCCGTGCCGCTTTCGCCGGTAAGCAGCACTGTGCTATTAGTGGCAGCAACTTTGCTCACCATCTTATCCACATGCTGCATTGAGGCCGAACTAAAAGTGTAACGCCCACGCCCGCCAGAGACTAGGCTACGAAGTGCTTTATTCTCTGCGCGCAGCCCCAGCATCGCTTCAATTTGGCTTAGCCGGTGCAGCAACTCTTCGTTGTGTACTGGCTTGGTAATGTAGTCGGTCGCCCCGGCGCGCAGAGCCTCCACCGCTGTTTCCATCGATCCGAATGCGGTCACCATAATAAATTGCGTATCGATTCCCGCGCCGGGCTTTTTGAAGCCGCGAACCAGCTCCACCCCATCCCCATCAGGCAGGCGCACATCGCACAGCGCCACATCGACATCGCCGCGCACCAGCTTGGCGGTAGCTTCGGCCACCGTGGAAGCGAGATCAAAAGAGTAGCCAACGCGACTGACCAATGCCGACAATATCTGTCTGATAGCGGCTTCGTCGTCTATGATTAATACGTGCATATTTTATTCCTGATTATCGGTTGCGAGCGGCAAGCGCACGGTGACTATCGTCCCCACGTCCTGCTCTGAGTGGATGGCGATATCGCCACCGTCTGATTCTATTAGCGAGCGCGAAATCGTCAGGCCGATACCGCTGCCCTTGCCTGGTAATTTAGTGGTAAAAAATTCATCGAACACATGATGCAGAGTCACTGCGTCCATCCCCGTGCCATTATCCGCCACCTTGATAACCGCATAGCTATCTTGGTGCTGTGTCGAGATAATAATGTGCGGCTTGGGCTCAACACGACCTTCAGTCGCATCTGCCGCATTCACCAGCAAGTTTAAAACAACCTGCGTGATGTGGTCACCGACCGCTCGCACCGCCGGAAGCTGGGGGTCTAGGTTAAATTCCATTTCTATGTTACCAAAGCGCCGGTCAAAACTCATGAATCGAGCCGTGCTGCGAATCAGCGTATTGAGATCAAGCAAGGCTGGCTCGGAAGCGGGCGCGGTGGCAAACTCTGAGATTTGCCGCGTAATATTCATCACCCGCCGAGCTTGTTGCAAAATCATGTGGGCGTAAGAAACTTTGGCGGCATCTTTATTTACACCCGCCTCGTCGCTATCCAGCATTGCTTGTGCCGCCCCCATAATGGCCGACAGCGGATTGTTAATTTCATGCGCGACCACGGCAGCCAATGAGCCCACTGCCGCCATTTTATCTTTGTGGAAACGTTGTTGCCGAATCAGTTCAATCTGCATCTCGTGCTGACGGAGCGCAAATTGCATTTTATTGATCGCCACCATCAGCGAGCCCAACTCATCATAACGGGTGATGTCCAAAGGCTGCGCGCGATACCCCTCGACAATGGCCAGCGCGCGGTCTTGCACCCGGCGCACGTCGCCCGCCAATCGCGTTACAAAAAACATGGTTAAGCTACCCAAAAATAATATGCCTATGCCCGCAGGCACAGACCATGCCAACGACAACCTATCAAACGTGGCGCGATATTGCGCTAGCTGCGTTTCTTTGCGCTGCCGAATTTTTTTGGTGACCTGATCCAGCTCGAACACCAGCTTGTGCAAATTATCCCGCACGGCGGCCACTCCCGCCAAATCTAATGGACGCGGTAGATGGGTCAAA
>JANONT010000291.1:0-2593 GCA_031420955.1 Candidatus Nitrotoga sp.
CGCGGTGATACAAGCGCGCAAAAATGCCCAACACTTTCAAGTGGCGCTGCACGCCCATCCATTCATAGTCGCGATAAAAGTCGGCGAAATCGGCGTGTATCGGCACGCCTGCGATACGCGCGCTTTCCCAATAGCGTATCAGCCAATCCAGTATCTCGGCCTCGTCCCAACTAATATAAGCATCTTTAAACAACGACACCAGATCGTAAGTAATCGGGCCGAAAACCGCATCTTGAAAATCTAAAATGCCGGGGTTGGGCGTGCTCACCATTAAGTTGCGCGAATGATAGTCGCGATGCACATACACGTGCGGCTGCGCTAAATTATTTTGCAAAATGCGCTGGAACACGGCCTCCAATGCCGCACGTTGCTTGTCATCCAATGCCACTTGCAAATGTTTGGCGATGTACCAGTCGGGGAACAAATGCATTTCGCGCAACAACATCGCTTCGTCATAATGTGGCAATTCATCGGCGCGACTGGTCATTTGAATTTTAATTAAGGCATCGGTTGCGACACCGTATAAATGACGCGCAGTGTTTTTACGATCGCTGTTCAATGCTTGCAAGTAAGTAGTGTCGCCCAGGTCGGTCAGCAATAAAAATCCCTGCTCCAAGTTTTGCGCCAGCACCTGCGGCACATGCACGCCCGCCTGCAAAAACAATTGCGCAACCTGAATAAACGGTAGGCAGTTTTCATGCTGCGGCGGCGCATCCATCACGATGAGCGTGCGCGCCCCAATGGCCACGCGGAAGTAACTACGGAAGCTGGCATCGGCAGAGGCCGGGGTTACGCTAAAAGATGTATCGGGAAATAAGCTTTGTAGCCAAGCATCGCGTAGCTGTTGACGATTCATGATGGGTTCTAGATTGCCTTAATTGTGGATTTGTGCGATTTTAGCACCTTAACTTGTTAGCCTTACACCATGCGTTTTCACCGCCATCCTGCCATTTTTTTCCTGTTCTATGCGTTTGTCCCCACGGCATTGGCCGCCGAGGGATTGCCTCAGCCCATGCCTAGCGTTACCCTGAAAGGCTCAGCCAGCAAAGATGGCAAAGAGCCTGCCTATATTTCCGCACAACAATTAAAAGGCGTACAAGGCGAGCAGCTCGAAGCTACGGGAGCGGTGCAATTACGCCAGGGCAAGCAGACCATTTTTGCCGATCATCTAACATTTACCCCAGCGACCAATGAATTAACTGCCAACGGCACGGTACGGCTAGAGCAGCCGGGGACGATCATCGAAGGCTCGGCACTGAAGCTTAATCTGGATAAAAATGTGGGCGATATGACGCAGCCCACCTTTCAATTCACCGAGATTCAATCTCGCGGCAGCGCGGATAATTTTCGTATGCTGGACAAGCAAACTTATCTTTTGCACAACGTCAACTACACCACTTGTCCTGCGGGCAATGATGATTGGTTGCTGCGTTTAGGCAAGCTGGAAATTGATCGCGGGCGAGAAGTCGGTACCGCACAACATGCCCGCGTAGAGTTTATGGGCGTGCCGATTTTATACACGCCGTGGATGGATTTTTCGCTGGGGGATAGGCGCAAATCTGGCTTCCTTGCCCCCATTCCGGGGCGCACAGTGAAAAATGGTAACGAGCTCACCCTACCTTTTTATTGGAATATTGCGCCCAATCGCGATGCGACTTTTACCCCGCGCACCATGTCGCAACGCGGCACGTTGCTCAGTAATGAGTTTCGTTATTTAGAGCCTACTTTCTCTGGAAAAATAGATGTGGATGGATTACAAGGCGACCGCCAAACGCAAACGAATCGCCTGCGCGCAGCACTGCAACATAACCATCATTTGGGCCGAGGTTTGAGCGCGTCCGCCAATCTCAATTACGTTTCCGATGATGCCTATTTTAGAGATTTAGGTACGGCGGTTAGTAGCACTTCGCAAACCAATTTGGAGCGTGCGGGCCTATTGTCGTATCGCACAGAAGGGTGGAATACCAGCCTGCGCGTGCAAGATTTTCAAACTCTGCAAGATCCGGTGATACCGGTGGTCGAGCCGTATCAACGTATGCCGCAAATCACGCTAAACGGCCAGCAGACAGTGGCTGGGGCAAGTCTTGCCTTAACGGGCGAGTACGTAGATTTTCGACATCCCACATTAATTAACGCGCAACGTTTAGTGCTGTATCCGAGCGTGAGCTACCCGCTGGTGGCCCACTCGGCATTTTATATAACGCCCAAAGTGGGCGTACACAGCACTCAATATGCGCTGACCAAAAACAACCCCGCCGCGACGCCCAGCATCCGCCGTACCGTGCCCATTTATAGCCTGGATAGCGGCATCGCATTCGAGCGCGATTTTAATTTGGGCGAACAAGCTTTTTTGCAAACGTTGGAGCCGCGCGATTTTTATGTGTTCGTGCCGTACCGCGATCAAGACGCTTTGCCTAACTTTGATACCGCGCAATCGGATTTTAGTTTTACACAAATGTTCAGCGAAAATCGCTTTTTTGGGCATGACCGCATCAGCGATGCCAATCATTTAACGCTGGCACTCACTTCTCGGCTATTGCAACAAGATAGCGGTTCTGAGCGTTTGCGCTTAATCATCGGCCAGCGTTTTAAT
>JANONT010000292.1:0-8306 GCA_031420955.1 Candidatus Nitrotoga sp.
AAAACTTCGCCAAAAGTTGACGACAAAAAATCCGAGGAAAACAGCAACACAAAAGTTACGCCCACAGAATTTGGCGGCAAAAATGATTACCAACTTTCGCAAGCGTTAAATTTACTCAAGGGCATGTCGTTGATGCGCGGCACGGACGCGGCTGCGCCTAAAGTGGATGGCGGCAAGAAATAAACATCCGTCATTGCCGCGCAGAAAATGACGATAGGGTGTCTCTAAAAATTCAAATTGCTAAGCCAGACAAGGCGCGAACAAAAAATTGTGACGACGCATATATTGGATATGTTAGAAATAATTTTTTGCGAGCAACACCGTATGGCGACGGTGCGTGGTTGTTGCCGATTCATCGACTTTACAACCACGGTCTACCCCTTGTGGCTGGAATTTTGATTTTGAGAGATGCCTAGTAATGAACGATCAACAATTACTCCGCTATAGCCGCCACATCCTACTGCCTGAAATTGACATCGAAGGGCAGCAAAAATTATTAAATTCACATGCACTGATTATTGGCGCGGGGGGCTTAGGCTCCCCTGCCGCACTGTATCTAGCTGCCAGTGGCGTGGGCACGTTGACGCTGTGCGATAACGACACGGTCGATTTAACCAATCTACAACGCCAAATTTTGCATCGCACCAGCAGCATTGGCTTGGCAAAAGTAGACTCTGCGCGCAGCACCTTGTCTGAAATAAATCCCGAAATAAAGGTCGTTACCTTGAATGAACGGGTCGATCAAACACGGCTCGCGCAACTCATTGCCACCGCTGATGTGGTGCTGGATTGCAGCGACAATTTTGCCACGCGCTACGCACTTAACCGGCTGTGCGTGCAATTCAAAAAGCCGCTGGTGTCGGGCGCGGCCATCCGCTTTGATGGGCAAATTACGGTGTTTGATTTGCGCCAAACCAGCAGCCCGTGCTACCAATGTTTGTATCCCGAACAAAGCATCACCGAAGAAATGCGCTGCGCGGTAATGGGCGTATTCGCGCCGCTGGTGGGCATTATCGGCAGCTTGCAAGCTACTGAGACACTCAAACTTTTAATGGAAATTGGAACGACGCTGTGCGGAAAACTGCTGGTGATGAACGCGCTTAATTTTGAAATTCGGACGGTGGGATTAAGTAAAGACAGCGAGTGTCTGGTGTGTGCGAAGCATTAAGCCGGATTAGATATTTTGCTTAAGCGGCTTGCGCTGGAATGCTGTTTCTTTCATCTAAAATACGATTACACGCATCGACATAAACCAGTTTCGGGTGAAATTTTTGCAACTCAATTTCGGAATACATCGCATAGCTTGCAATAATCAAAATATCTCCAGGATCGGCTTTATGCGCGGCTGCGCCGTTCACCGAGATAATGCCGGATGCACGTTGCGCGCGAATAGCATAGGTGGTAAAACGCTCGCCGTTGGTTACGTTATAAATATCAATTTGCTGGTACTCGCGTATGTCGGCGGCATCCAACAAATTTTCATCAATCGCACACGAACCTTCGTAATGCAACTCCGAATGCGTGACGTGTACGCGGTGCAACTTTGATTTCAACATTGTTATTTGCATAATGTTATTCCCCTCGACGGAGAACCAAAATAATCAAAACTTCAAGGACGCGCATTATATAAGCGCGTCTCCCTTAAAACAAATAAGCTCGGGTTTTACTGAACGATTAACTTCCCTGAAAACCAATTTCTAGGTTATCAATTAAACGGGTTTTTCCCAGCCAAGCTGCTGCTAATATCACTGCTTTTTCATCTGCTATTGTGAGCGGTAACAAGTTAGCGTGGTTGCGTATTGCCACATACTCCACCCGCCATCCCCTT
The DNA here is from genome assembly GCA_031420955.1 of Candidatus Nitrotoga sp. GTDB lineage: Bacteria > Pseudomonadota > Gammaproteobacteria > Burkholderiales > Gallionellaceae > Nitrotoga. Next base: position 1,829 of record JANONT010000292.1, read on the forward strand.
GCACTTAGGGCATCTACTGCGTGCTGTTCCAACTGGGCAATAACTCTAGCAAAATCTTGCGCACTATTAACGGTTGCTTCGCTCAATATCGTTTGCCGAATTTGCGCCAGCGTCTGACACAAAAATGCCGCTTCAGTTCGCTCAGCGTGCGTTAAATATTGATTGCGCGAGCTGAGTGCCAATCCATCTGTTGCACGGATTGTTTCACTGCCCACCACTTCTATCGGCAAATTAAATTGCGCCACCATCTGGCGCACGATGTGTAATTGTTGATAATCTTTTTTACCGAACACCGCCACTTGCGGCTGCACGATATTAAATAATTTCAACACCACCGTTGCCATGCCGCGAAAATGTCCCGGACGAAACGCGCCGCATAATTCATTGGCAATCGCGGGTAACTCAAGCATGATTTGCTGCGGCTGGGCGTATAAATCTTGCGCGCTGGGCGCAAACACAACATCCACTCCACACGCTTCCAACAGCTTGCAGTCTGGCTCCAGCGTACGTGGGTATTTTGAAAAATCTTCATTCACGCCGAACTGCAACGGGTTCACAAAAATACTCACCACCACGCATCGCCCACGCGCGCGCGCTACGCGCACTAAATCCAAATGCCCCTCGTGCAAATTACCCATCGTCGGTACAAAAGCAATTCCACTTTCATCACGCAAACGCTCGCGCAAGGCGGCGATAGACGAAATAATTTCCATCAGAAACTATGTTCCTTGCTAGGAAAAGTCCCCGCCTTCACCTCTACCACATAACGCGCAATCGCGTCGGCGATGCTGCTTGCACCTTGCATATAATTTTTTACGAAGCGCGGTTTTTTGCCCAGCGATTTATAAATTCCCAGCATATCATCCAGCACCAACACTTGCCCAGAACACACCACACCCGCGCCGATGCCGATGGTTGGAATATTTACACTGGCAGTAATCTCGGCAGCCAGCAAGGCTGGAATCGCTTCCAGCAACAACATACTCGCACCCGCGTTAACCACTGCTGCTGCATCTTGCATCACGCGCTGCGCGTCGTCGCCACTTTTTCCCTGCACTTTATAGCCGCCTAATTGATGCTCCGATTGCGGGGTGAGGCCGATATGCGCGCATACTGGAATGCCGCGCTGGCTCAGGAAAGAAATGGTCTCCGCCATAATTTCGCCGCCTTCAAGCTTGACCATTTGCGCGCCCGCCGCCAATAATTTTGCCGCATGGGAAAAGGTTTCTTCGGGGCTAATTTGAGAAGTGCCGAACGGCATATCTGCCAAAATAAAAGCGTGTTGCGCGCCGCGTGTCACGCATCGGGTGTGATAAATCATGTCGTCTAATGCAACGGGCAAAGTGGTGTCATGCCCCTGCACCACCATGCCCAGCGAGTCGCCCACCAATAAAATATCCACGCTATTTTCTTCCAGCAGCGAGGCGAGGCTGGCAGTGTAACAAGTCAGTACGGCGATTTTTTCGCCCTTGTCGTACAGAGCGCGCAGATGGGTTAATGTGGTACGCATGATAAATATCCTTTTGAAAATTTACGCCTTATGAGCATGAGCATCTCTAAAAATTCAAATTACTAAGCCAGACAAGGCGCGAATAAAAAATTGGGCCGACGCATATGCTTGATATGTTAGAAGTAATTTTTTGCGAGCAACACAGCATGGCGACGAAAATTGGATTTTGAGAGATGCTCTATGAGCCGACACTGAAAAATTCACGCGTACCGCGCATCCCCTCAATGCGCTGCACCAACATAGAAAAATCATCGTCATTATCCACAAAATTTAAATTTTCGCTGTTCACAATAAACACCGGCGCGGCATCGTAATGGTAAAAAAAATCACTATATGCCTGCGCTAATTTGGCTAAATAATTATCCATAATCGGTCGCTCATAATCGACAGCGCGCTTATGCACACGCTCGATTAAAGTGCTGGGCGTGGCTTGCAAATAAATAACCAAATCGGGCGTAGGGGCTTGCGGGGCAAGGGTGCGATAAATTTCTTGATACAGCGCGAATTCATCATCGCTGAGATTTAAGCGCGCAAATAATTTATCTTTTTCAAAACAATAATCCGACACGGTACTCAACTGAAACAAATCCATTTGAGTGAGCTCGCGCACTTCGTTGATGCGTTGAAACAGAAAAAATAATTGCGTGGGCAAAGCATGGCGCGCAGGGTTTTCGTAAAAGCGCGCTAAGAATGGATTTTCTTCCGGCTTTTCCAGCAGCATGGCCGCCCCGGAATGCTCGGCCAAGCGGCGCGTGAGGCTGGTTTTGCCAACACCAATCGGGCCTTCTACCACGACGTAACGATATTTATTAAATAACATTCGCAAGCCGCTCCAATTTTTGATCTTGGCAATTTTGCAAGGCTGCCACCGCCGTGCCGATGCCCGGGATCACACAGTCTGGCGCGATCTCCAGCAAAGGCTGCAAGACGATAGCGCGCAAGTGCATCTGCGGATGCGGCAAGGTTAAGCCGTGTTCGTGATGCTGCAAATTATCGTACAGCAATACATCCAAATCCAGCGTGCGCGGCGCGTTGAGAAATTGCCGCTGACGGCCTTGCTCACGCTCTAGCGCGAGCAAATTTTGCAGCACCGCTAGCGGCGTTAAATTCGTCTCTAATTTTGCGACTGCGTTAATAAAATCGGGTTGTTCCAGATACCCTATCGGCGCGCTGCGGTACAGCGAAGAACGCGCCACCAAGCGGCTTTTCGGTAAGCTATTCAATGCATCCATCGCATGTAAAACATGGGCGCGCGAATCGCCCAGGTTGCTGCCCAAGCCCAAAAAAACAGTATGCTTCATCAATCTATAGGCAGCTTGGTTTGTACAGGCTCCCCTGCAACGGGGTCGTGTTGCCTGGTATTTTTTGATATGACATCGCCCGACACAGAATCACCCGACACAGAGTCACCCGATATGTGTTCACCCGCCGTGGCAGGTGCTTTCTTTTTGCGCCGACGCGGTTTTTTGGGGGCTTCATCCGCCACCAACATTTCTTCTCGACGCGCATCGCTGGCATCTTGAAACTCTGTCCACCACTCGCCCAACTGTATATCCACTTCGCCACTTTCACAGCGCAGCAGTAAAAAATCATACGCGCCGCGAAAGCGTTCCATCGCCAACAAACGCAGCGGACGCTGCCCACTGCGTTGCACAAAACGTGGTTGCAATAACCACAGCTCTTTCATCACTGCATCGTAACGGCGCGGAATAGCGAGCTGCGCGCGCTGCCTGCCCAGCACCCCATCCATCGCCTCGTGCAGCGCGGCAATGGGTCGCTCGCCCGCTTTTTGGCGCGCCAACCAGTCCGCCAACACCTCGTGCCACAGCAATGCCGCGAATAAAAATGCTGGCGACACAGGCTTGTCTTGGCTGATGCGCTGGTCGGTCGTTTGCAGTGCCAGCATGACAAATTTCTCGCCCAGTGGTTGCTCTAAAATGACATCCAACATCGGCAATAATCCATGATGCAAATTCATGGCGCGCAATTTTTTAACACACTCGTACGCGTGCCCAGACAGCAGCAGCTTGAGCATCTCGTCCAGCAAACGCGCTTCCGGCACATTCGCCAACAATTCTTTTAACTGTGAAATAGGCGCGGCAGTGGCGGCCTCAATCTGCATACCGAGCTTGGCTGAAAGCCGCACTGCGCGCAACATACGCACTGGGTCTTCGCGATAACGCACCGCCGGATCGCCGATCATCCGCAAAGTATTGGCGCGAATATCGGCATAGCCATTGTGATAATCGTAAATGGCCTGACTAGTGGGCTCGTAGAACAAAGCATTGGCGGTGAAATCGCGACGTGCGGCATCTTGCTCTTGGTCGCCAAACTCGTTATCGCGCAGCAAGCGACCATGTTCGTCGGTCTCGGCTTCATCATGCTCGATCGCGCGGCGAAAAGTAGATACCTCCACCGTATCTGCACCAAACATCACATGCACCAATCGAAAACGTCGGCCAATAATGCGCGAGCGGCGAAACACTTTTCGCACCGCTTCTGGCGTGGCATCAGTAGCAATGTCAAAATCTTTAGGATGCCTGTCCAGCAACAAATCGCGCACCGCACCGCCCACCACAAAAGCTTTGAATCCGGCGGCCTGCAACTCCTCGGCCACGCGCCGGGCGGCAGGACTAATCCCCTCTCGGCCTACGCCATGCACCTCAAACGGAATGATGTGACATTTGCCAATAATCTGGGTTTTGGCAGTTGCGCCAAACATGCGTTTAAACAGTTTTTTAATCATCTATGCCTAAATATGTCCAGTTTGCAACGTAATAACTTGAATGTTTTTGCGTCGGTTGGATAGCACCATCGGAGCCAATGCAAACCGCAATTATACACTCGGTACAAAGCATCGTTCCCCTTCCACCACTATCTCGCGCAAACGGCATTGATACAGGGCTTCTAAGTTTTCCAGCGTGAATAAATCTTGCACCGAGCCATGTAACACCTGCCCATCGGCAAAATGCAGCAGCAAATGATCGCAACTGCGCTGCACCCATAAAGTGTCGTGCAATACCATCAACAGGCTGCGGCCTTGTGCCTGAAGCTGGCTGAAGACGCGCATGGCCTGCGCTTGGTGGCGTAAATCTAAATGTTGCAGCGGCTCATCTAACAAATAACATTGCGCTTGTTGCGCCAAAGTTTGCGCGATGGATGCGCGTTGCCGCTCCCCGCCAGACAAGGTATTTAAGGGGCGATGCGTAAATTCTGATAATTTCACGGCGGCTAATGCCTGCTCGGCAATAGCCTCATCATCGGCACTATAACCAAACAAGACGGTGCGATGCGGAAAGCGTCCGAGCAAGACATATTCCAGCACACTGCCCCAAAATTCGCCACTTTCGCTTTGCAATAAAACGCCTAGCGATTTTGCCAAGTCACGCCGGGTATAAATGGTGAGCGGCGCGCCCTGCCAACTCACCGTGCCAGATTGCGGCGCGTGTAGTCCCGCCAAAGTTCGCAATAAAGTGGTTTTACCTGCACCGTTTTGCCCGAGCACGCCCCAACATTCTCCTGCTCGTATCGTTAGGTTGAGATCACGGCAAATGACTTTGCCGCCTATCGCGACGGCGAGATTGTGGGTTTGCAACATGGGTACATCGCTATCGCTCATCCCAACTAATTCATTTATCCCGTCATTCCCGCGCAGGCGGGAATCCAGCGAAATCAACGTTCCGCGCAGCGGGCTTAAACTAGGCATTGCACCGCTACGCGGAAATTTTTCATTTGGCTGGATTCCCGCCTGCGCGGGAATGACGAACTTTCGGCTCGATGGATTATCATCGCCGTTTACTCAACAACCACAACAACACCGGCACCCCCAGCAGCGCGGTGAACACGCCCACGGGTAATTGCAGCGGGGCCCACGCCGTGCGCGCCAAGGTATCGGCCAACACCAAAAAACTGCCGCCTAATAATATCGACAGCGGAATTAACCAGCGATGCGCGCTCACGCCTAACAAGCGCACCGCGTGCGGAATCATCAAGCCAACAAAGCCGATGCTGCCGCCCAGTTGCAATGCGGCGACGGTCAACACAGCCGCCGCAAAATACAGTGCGATTTGCCAGCGCACCACAGCGATACCGAGCGATGCGGCACGATCCAACCCGCCTGCCAGCACATCCAGCCCGCTGGAAAATATCACCCCGCCTGCGCCCACCACCAGCAATATCAACCAGGCCAACGGCAAACCTTGTGGGTGCGATAAATCGCCCATCAACCAAAACAACATCCCTTTAACTTGCTCGCCGGATGCCAGCGTCAGCAGCAAGCTGATTACTGCGCCGCACCCCGCAGACAGCACCACACCCGTGAGCAACAGCCGATAAATATTGCGTTCACCCTGCCGGAAGCCCAAGCCGAACACCGCCACGATAGCCAGCATCGCACCTGTTAATGATGATAATTGCACCCACGCTAAACCCACGCCCAGCAACATCGCCACCAGCGCACCCACTGCCGCCCCACCGGAAATGCCGAGTATGTAAGGATCGGCCAGCGGATTACGCAACAACGCCTGCAACAGCACGCCCGATAAAGCCAACAGCCCGCCGCAGGCGAATGCCGCCAACACGCGCGGCATTCGCAGTTGCCATAAAACTTCGGTCGCCACCTCGTCACCCTGCCCTATCAGCGCGCGCCACACATCCACGGCAGCCAATGGCAGCGCGCCACTCATCAAACCCAAGGCCAGGCTCAGCACAGCGGCCAATAACAACACAGAGAAAAAAATACGCGGCGACAAGATGTTGCGATCCTTTAAGTAAACAAGCCTGCAAAAAAATGGCTAGCAATTCTACTGCAAGCGGCGCAACAAACTTGAGAATTTGAATTGGGTATATGCACTGCGGTGAACAGACGCTGCGTTAAAAAATTTTTAAGCGGGAGCAATCCTAAAAAGGCTTGATGTTGAAATTTTTAACGCGCCTGGCAAACACTTTAATGAGTTGCGCGGCATAGTG
>JANONT010000293.1:0-3718 GCA_031420955.1 Candidatus Nitrotoga sp.
CCTTCGCATACTTTGATTCGCCATCTTCCTTCTGAAGATATGGCTCTCCTTGATGCTTTATCTAAAGAAGCATTCACGGAATTAATTCACAACTCAAGTATTTCCACATAAAAAATCAGAGTTGGTGCTGTCATAAGAACCAGCCTACATTTTCCACTCACATAAAACACCCCTTTACCCTCCTTTCCATGTTGCCTTGTGGTTTTCCCAAAGTTTTTCTGGCACGCCTTTTCTGCTACAGTGCGCGCACACGGCAACCCCCGAACGATCCCCCATGACCAGCACCCAGCTTTACCTGCGCCTACTCAGTTACGTTAAGCCGTATTGGAAAATTTTTGCCGCCTCGCTCTTGGCAATGGTCGTTGCTGCGGCTACCGAACCGATGCTGCCCGCCCTGCTAAAACCCTTGTTAGACGGGGCTTTTGTCAACAAAGACGACACGCTCATCCGCCTCGTTCCGCTGTTTATTTTGTTGATTTTTTTCGTGCGCGGCCTAGCCACTTTCATTAGCACTTACACCATTAACTGGGTCGGCAATAAAGTGGTGATGGATTTACGTGAGGAAATGTTTCGCAAACTGCTGACCCTGCCCACCCGCTATTACGATGACCACGCCAGCGGCAATCTTATTTCCAAGCTGACGTTTGATGTGACGCAGGTGACTGCCGCCGCGACCAATGTGGTCACGGTGTGCATACGCGATTCAATTATTATTTTAGGATTGCTCGGCTGGTTGTTTTACTTGAATTGGAAGCTCACCCTGCTCGGCATGGTGGTCGCGCCCGTCATTGTGCTGGTTATCAAAGTTATCAGCGGTCGCCTGCGCGCTTCTAGCCGCGCCTCGCAGCAGGCCATGGGCGACATCACACAGGTGATTGAAGAGAGCGTGGCCGCGCATAAAGTGGTAAAACTTTTTGGCGGGCAGCAATACGAAAGCCAGCGTTTTGGTGAGCAAGTTAATTGGGTGCGGCGGCACACCATGAAGCAAGCGGCAGCGGCGGCGGCGAACGTACCCATTGTGCAAATGGTGGCGGCGGTGGCTTTAGCTGGCGTGATTTATATGGCCACGCAACAATCGCGCGCCGATGAAACCACGGTGGGTGGCTTTCTGTCTTTTGCGACCGCGATGTTGATGCTGATCTCGCCCTTGAAACGTCTGACCGGAGTCAGCGAACATTTGCAGCGCGGGTTGGCGGCTTCGGAAAGTGTGTTTGCCTTGCTTGATACCGCAGGTGAATTAGATACCGGCAAAACAACCATCGCTCGCGCCACTGGCGAAATAAAATTCGAGCAGGTGAATTTATCTTATCAACAAGATGAACGGCTCGCACTGCATGATATTTGTTTGGACATTACCGCTGGGCAAACGGTCGCGCTGGTGGGGGCTTCCGGCAGTGGTAAAAGCACGTTGGCGAATTTGGTGCCGCGTTTTTACGCACCCAGCAGCGGGCGCATTACGCTCGACGGACATGATTTAAGCGAGCTGACCCTAGCCAGTCTGCGCGCTAATATTGCGTTGGTCAGCCAAGAGATTGTGTTGTTTAACGACACCATTGCCGCCAATATTATTTACGGGCAAACGAGGGATGTGTCCGAGGCGGAAATTATTGCTGCCGCGAAAGCCGCGCACGCGCTGGAGTTTATTCAAGACATGCCGCAAGGCATGAGCACCTTGGTCGGCGAGCGCGGTGTGCGGCTGTCCGGTGGGCAGCGGCAACGCATCGCGATTGCGCGCGCTATTTTGAAAAACGCGCCTGTGCTTATTTTAGATGAAGCGACATCTGCGCTGGATAGCGAATCGGAGCGGCATGTGCAAGCCGCGCTAGAGACCCTGATGCAAGGCCGCACCACGCTGGTTATCGCGCATCGTTTATCGACCATTGAAAAGGCCGACAAGATTGTCGTGCTGCAAAAAGGGCGCATCGTTGAAAGTGGCACGCACCAAAATTTGCTCGCGCAAAAAGGCACGTATGCTCAACTCTATTCCACCCAAATGTACGCGAATGCCGCAACAGGCTTAGATGTCGACTAAGCATATCGCGATTGTGGTTGACAGGCGCGCGGTGACTCGCTAAATTGAAGCCCGATAACTTACTTAATCTTAAAGGAGAAAAAAATGGCTGTTCTAGTAGGAAAATCCGCCCCTGATTTCACTGCGGTGGCGGTGATGGGCAATAACGACATCAACGAAAATTTCAATCTGAAGAAACATATTGATGGAAAATATGCCGTAATATTTTTCTATCCGCTGGATTTTACTTTCGTGTGCCCATCAGAATTAATCGCATTTGATCACCGTTTAGGCGAATTTAAAAAACGTCAAACCGAAGTCATCGGCATCTCCATTGATTCACAATTTACCCATATGGCGTGGAAAAATACCGCCATTGATAAAGGTGGCATCGGACAAGTGCAATACCCACTTATTGCCGACATCAAACATCAAATTTGTCAGGCTTATGATGTAGAACACGCAGACGGCGTGGCTTTCCGTGGTTCGTTCTTAATTGATCGCGCGGGCATCGTACGTCATCAAGTGGTGAATGACCTGCCGCTGGGTCGCGATATTGACGAAATGCTGCGTATGGTCGATGCACTACAATTTACTGAGCAGCATGGTGAAGTGTGCCCCGCTGGCTGGAGCAAAGGCAAACCCGGTATGGATGCGTCGACTAAAGGGGTCGCTAAATATCTTGCTGAACATGCTAAAGCGCTGTAAGCGTAATAAACGTTAAACCTAAAAGGCTCTCGCAAGAGAGCCTTTTTTTTATCTGAAATAATTTACAATTCACCCTTAATTGTAACCAGCTTGTTCGGGAGCCTTTCGATGTTAATGTCGTTCATTGTTGTGTACTTATTGTTTTCTATTGGCATTGGTTTGTATGCCGCCACGCGCGTTAAAAATGTAAACGACTATGTGGTTGCGGGACGGCATCTGCCCTTGTATATCGTCACTGCCACGGTTTTCGCCACCTGGTTTGGTTCGGAAGCGGTGCTGGGCATTTCGGCTAAATTTGTGCAAGATGGCCTCGGCGGAATCATCGAAGACCCTTTTGGCGCAAGCATGTGTTTAATTTTGGTCGGCGCGTTTTTTGCCGCCAAGTTGTATCGCATGAATCTGCTCACCATAGGCGATTACTATCGCCAGCGTTATGGCCGAAAAGTTGAAATCCTCACCAGCCTCGCCATCATCGGCTCGTACTTAGGCTGGGTGGCGGCGCAAATTGTCGCGCTCGGCTTGGTTTTTTCTTTCGTTTCGCAAGGTGCCGTATCTGCCGAGCAAGGTATGGTCATCGGTGCGGCCATCGTGCTGATTTACACGCTGTTTGGCGGTATGTGGTCGGTGGCATTAACCGATGCATTTCAAATGACCATCATCGTCATCGGTATGTTGTATTTAGCTTGGCTGCTATCTGGCATGGCTGGCGGGGCGGACGCAGTCATCCAACACGCCGCCCGCGCTGATAAATTTAATTTCTGGCCCAAGCTCGAAACACGCGATGTGTTGGCGTTTATCGGCGCGGCAGTAACCATGATGCTGGGCTCGATTCCGCAGCAAGATGTGTTTCAGCGCGTGATGTCCGCCAAGAGTGAAAAGGTCGCGGTTACGGGCGCGATTTTAGGCGGCAGTTTGTATTTTATATTCGCCTTCATCCCGATATTTTTAGCTTACTCCGCCGTCCTCATCGACCCCAAAATGGTCGCCGAATTATTAGCG
>JANONT010000294.1:0-2229 GCA_031420955.1 Candidatus Nitrotoga sp.
GTGGATGCAGGATTAAAGTCATGTAGTTGTACGCTCAACTTTAACGCGGCGGCGCGCTGCTGTAATATGGTTTTGTCGGCGATGACAACGACGCTGCGCGCCAATTTTTGAAAGGCCAGTTGCAGACATAAATCGGGCCCGATGCCCGCAGGCTCGCCTGCTGTAATCGCCAAAGGCAGAGCTTTGCTCATATGGGGTTGGGCTGATTTGCGCCAACATTGCTGGGGCGATATTCGATGTAGGCGCGGTCGCGTAATTGCCGTAGCCAATCTTGATACGCCTCGTCGGCTTTAAAGGAGCGTATGGCTAAATGGGCACGCTGGCGTTTTTGCTCGACCGTGACATCCGCATCGCGCCGTGCTATCACTTGAATTAAGTGCCAGCCGAAGCCAGATTGCACCACATCGCTCATTTGTCCGGGCTGTAATTTTTGCATGGCTGCCTCAAATTCAGGCACGGTTTCGCCGGGCGAAATCCAGCCTAAATCACCGCCTTGCGCGGCACTGCCATCTTCCGAAAATTGCTTTGCTTGATCGGAAAAATTTGCCCCAGCATCGATGCGCTGTTTAATTTCCAAGAGTATTTTTTTGGCCTCAGATTCGGCCATCCATTCGTTGGTTTTAATTAAAATATGGCGCACATGCGTTTGTGTGATGACCACAGGCGCGTTTTTATTACGTCGCTCCACTAGCTTAAGAATGTGAAATCCATTGGGGCTGCTCAATATAGGGCTTACTTTTCCGGGCTGCATTTGTTGTAGCGCATCGAGAAATATGCTGGGAATGCGATCCGGCGTGCGCCACCCTAAATTGCCTTGTTGCAGCGCGTCCGGCGCATCCGAAAAGCCCGCTGCCACCTGCCCAAAATCCGCGCCTTTGTTTAATTCGGCCCAGGCTTTTTCTGCGCGCTGGCGGCTGATTTGAATTTTATCCGCACTGGCTTGTTCAGGAATTCTCACCAAAATATGCGCCAAGAGGTACTCCTCATTTTTGCCCGTTTGCCGCGCTTGGTTGGCGAGAAAACTATCAATATCGCTTTCGCTAATCGCCAGCTTGTTTTCCACCTCGCGCTCGCGTAGCCGCGAAAATATAATTTCGTTGCGAATTTCTTCGCGGAAATCTTTAAAGTTAACCCCGTCAGTTTCTAGGCGGGCGCGAAACTCGACCAGAGAGGGGAAATTATTTTCTTGCGCGATGCGGCGCAACGCTTTATCAAGCTGGACATCGTCTACACGCACCCCCGTTTCTTTGGCGAACTGGGTTTGCAGCAAGTCGATAATCATGCGCTCCAGTATTTGTGTGCTTAATAATTCTGCTGGCGGCAAGGGCGTGCCTTGATTTTTGAGCTGCTGCTTGACCATGTTCAAACGAGTATCTAGCTCGCGCTGGGTAATGACATCGCTGTTCACAATGACTGCAATGCGGTCAATCAGCACAGCAGATTTAGGCAGCTCCGCAGCGTGGCTGGCAGTGTTTAAATTTAGCAAAAGTAAAAATGCCGTTGCAAGGGCACTTAAAAAACGCGGGTTAAGCAACATAAAGGATGGCCTTAAAAATCATTAACGTGCGGTGGGTGGGGAGGTTATTCGGCCGGAAGCTTGTTCGACAACGAATTTGTTTTGGTAAAACCCGGGATGCTTTGACGCAGCATGGCAAGCGGGTCGGAGCCGACTCTCAACAAATCATTTAACTCTAGCTGTAAGAAAATTCCGGTGGAGACTTCGTTGGTCGCTACCGCAAAACGCTGCACAATCATACGCGCCGTCCAGCAACGATCATTATACTCAAGCCCGGCTACCGACTCCACGGTTCGTTTATCTAAAATAGAATAGTTCCACCGCCCCAACATATACCAGCGATTAGAAAGCGGCCATTGCATGGATAAGTCGGATTGCTCTAATTTATCGCGCGTAAACCGATAGCCAAAATTGAATGCTTTGCCGCTTTCGGGGTGATAGCGCGAGGTGATATTCAGCTTTTCGCCACGCGATTTATTCGGGTCATACTGAAAGTTACTATCCAGCGAAAATGATTTTGTGATGCGCCCTGTCGCCGCAACGAGTATGTCGGACTTGTTTGGAACTTGCGCCAAATTTGCCTGCGGCGCACCTTGATTAAAACGCTGGCCGATGATTAAGCGTAAACGCTCTGCGCCGCTATCTTGCTGCAATAGGCGCGAGGTGAGTGCTAGCGTTAAATGGTTGGCATCGCTGATGCGGTCATGCCCAAA
>JANONT010000295.1:0-8731 GCA_031420955.1 Candidatus Nitrotoga sp.
GTTTTCGCACGCCTATCATCGGGCGTGTTGCCGCCACCGTCGAGGTTATGTTGGGCAAAAACATCCGCTTTATCGGGGCGAGATTTTGATTTGCTGTTGACCAGCACCACTTCTAGCGGCGGTAAAAATTTTGGCAATTGGCGCGGGTCAGGCAAGACAAAGCCGATGCCGAACAGCGCGAAAGCATGCAAGGCCAGCGAACCCGCAAGGGCGATATTTAAAGGCTGTTTGAGCTTGTCAGCAATCAAGCCACAATCTCCTCTTCAACCTTAGCCACAAAGTGCGCGTTGAGAGTGAGGTCGAGCAAGTCCATGCCATCAATGGCCAAAATCACGCGGGTATTTGGTGGGCTTTCCGGCACAGATGGCACGCGGCTGACCAATGGAATACTGTTGAGCTTGACGAGATTTTCACGCAGCACTAGTGCTTCAGTTCGTTGCACATTTTCTTGAGTTAACCAACGCAAACACCAGTAGCGTTCCATGCTGCGCTGAAAATCTTGGTAGATCGTATACGTGGCATCAAAGTCGCGAATGACGCTAAATAATTCAACCGTGCCGCTGTTGTTTGTAGCAGAAGAAGCGGGGGTGTAAGCGGGCGTTTCATTTCGCAGCAGGCTAATAATTTGCCGCTGATTCACAAAATCCACATAGCGTCGCAGCGGCGAGCTAGACCACAGGTACTGCGCTACACCCAAGCCCTGATGCGGTGCGGGGACACTACTCATTTTGACTTTGCCGTTATTTTGCGTGCGATAAATGCCGGGCACGGTGTGCGTGGCTAGCAGCTTGCCCCACTCGGCGTTGACAAAAATCATTAGCTCGGCCACCACCTTATCAATCGGTGAGCCGCGCTGGCGCGTGGTGATGCTGACGTGATCATTTTTTACTGAAAAATTGTAATCAACTTGGGTGTTGTTGTCGGAGGTCTTCCCGCGCACGGCTTCTAATTTTTGCGCCAATTGCCACAGCAAAGTGAGCTCGCTCGCATATTCATAATCCATTTTTCCGGCGGTTAATGTTTCCTCATTAAACAGCGGTTGCAAGGTGTCGTGACGCAGGTTGGCGGCGATGTGTACACGCTCAATGCGGCTCTCCGTGCTGATGACCGCCAGTGTCTCGGCCTCTACTTCTAGATACATCGACAGCGTGGGACAAATTTTATCGGCCTCTAAAGTGTAGGCACGCACCACGCTATCCGGCAGCATGGTAATTTTGTCGCCTGGCATATACACCGTGGACATGCGCTGTGCGGCGATTAAATCGATGGGTGAACCCAGCGGAATAGTCAGTGTGGGCGCGGCAATGTGGATGCCGATACGCCAGTTGCCGTTGGCTGATTTACGCACGGAAAATGCATCGTCGATCTCGGTGGTGCTGGCATCGTCTAAGCTGAACGCGCTTGCTTCTGCAAGCGGTAGCTCGGGATGCGGATCGATCTCCACCTCGGGGAATCCGGTGCCTTGTGGAAAATTTTCAAACAGAAAACGTTGCAAATGATAATCGTGCGAGGAGGGCAGCGCGCCGCAACGCTCCAACAAATGCGCCACCGACAAATGCGTATTGGCGCAGGCGGCTTCCAGTGCTTTCACTTCGAGTGTGTTGCGATCTGGCTTGTATAAAAGTTGCGGCAGCTTGTCGGCGAATTCCGGCGGCAGAGTGAAGTGCTCTAATTCGGTAATGTAACGCGCTTGCAAGGCGGCCAGCAGACGCTTTTTTTCCGCACTGGCAAGAGCCGATTTCAACGCCTCTGGCGGCGCAGCTTTGTAACGCCCTTTGCCTTTTTTATAAAAGTGCATGGGCGAGGAATGCAAGCGAATAAGCGCGCCCGCCGCCTCGGTCGGGGTGGGCGCGTGCCCGAAATACTCGGTGGCCAATTCATCAAAACCAAACTCTTCAGTGGGGCAGCACTCCCACAAAAATTCCACATCAATACTCGCGGCAATGCCTTCGGCCAGCGTCATAAATTCTACCAGCCCAGGCTGGGTAAAACGCAGCAACACATTGGCGGCTTTAATTTTGCTGCGCTTGCCGTGCGCGCTTTCCACCTGCAAGGAGGTGGTTGCGTCAGACATGATCGCACCCACCTTGAAACTGCCGTCTTCTTCGTAAAATGTGTTCATAGCGGGTAAAAAGTATTCATGTTGGGCAAAGTAAATTCATGGGTAATGGCGCGGGTGCGGCTAAAAAAGTGCGGCAATTATACCTCAGTGCAGAGCGTGCAATCTGAGGTGCGCCCACTACATGTTGGGGGTATGATTGTCATGACACGGCGTTTAAGTACACGCCTGTTTTATTGTTTTTATTAGATGAACATTTTATTATCGGGAGATTGCTATGAGTAAATTTACTGGAAAAATATCGATGATTTCTGCGGCTGTCTTTTTTGTGTTTGCCACAGCCACAGCTCAAGCAGAGCCAGCTAAACATGATGCAAAAAATGACGATGGACACCATGGCGGGATGCACCGAAATATGGCCGACCAAATGATGAAAGAGGTCGATGCAGATGCCAACGGTGAAATTTCAAAAGCCGAGTTTGAGGCCTTTCATGCCGCGCATTTTAAAACGTTGGATAGCAACAGCGACGGCAAATTGACCAAAGATGAAATGGCTGCGCAACGCGACAAAATGCGTGAAAAGAGCCGCGCAAATTTTGGTGAACGCTTTAAAGAATCCGATACCAATAAAGATGGTTCATTGTCGCGCGACGAGGCGAAAGCTATGCCGATTTTGTCCAAATACTTTGACGAAATCGACAGCAATAAAAATGGCTTAATTACCAGCGAAGAAGTGCGGGTGACGATGGAAAAAATGCACGGGGGTGAGAAGAAACGCGGCGGGGATAAAGCAAAATAATTCCCCGAAGAAAATTATGCAGAACGTAGGGCGCATTCGCTTGCAGTGCGCCGCAATTACAAAGTAAGTGCCTTATTGATGCCAAATGCGCCGACAATCCATTTGAGGATCACCTGACAGTGGATGGGTTGATGAACGATTTTTTACAATTAACATGCGGCGCACTGCAAGCGAGCGCGCCCTACGCGGGCTATTAGGTTGGTGCGCCACGCGCTTATGGATTGTGGAGATTTTTATTAAGTCGGCGAGCGGAATGAAGTGCAAGGCGCACGGCGCGCAGAAACCGGAATGTATAAAGATATCTGTCGCTTCGCGACCCCGGATTTCGAGCGCTGTGCAACACAGCAATTCGCCCGCGTAGCCACTTAATTATATTGCGCCAGCCAGATGCGCCTGCTCATCCGCATGATAACTACTCCGTACCATCGGCCCACACGCGGCATGTGAAAATCCCATCTCTCTCGCGGCTTGTTCAAACATATTGAAAGTGTCGGGATGTACGTAGCGCAGCACGGGTAGGTGTCCATCCGAAGGCTGTAAATATTGCCCCAGCGTGAGCATTTCTACGTCGTGTGCACGCAGATCGCGCATGGCTTGTAGCACTTCATCATCCGTCTCACCTAAGCCCAACATCAAGCCAGATTTGGTCGCGATGTGCGGGAAGCGCGCTTTGAAATCTTTCAGCAATTTCAGCGAGTGCATGTAGTCTGCACCCGGCCTTGCCAGCTTGTACAAACGCGGCACAGTTTCCATATTGTGATTGAGTACATCGGGCAAACTATTCGCCAGCACGTTGAGCGCAACTTCCAGCCTGCCTCTGAAATCTGGTACCAATATCTCTAATTTGGTGTGCGGCGAAGTGGCGCGTATGGCGGTGAGACAATCCACAAAATGTTGTGCGCCGCCATCGCGCAAATCATCGCGATCTACGCTGGTGATGACCACGTATTTTAATTTTAATAAAGCGATAGAGCGCGCGAGATTGGCGGGTTCATTGACATCCGGCGGTAAGGGTTTGCCATGACCGACATCGCAAAACGGGCAGCGGCGCGTACACAAATCGCCCAGTATCATAAAAGTGGCTGTGCCTTTGCTAAAGCATTCGCCGATGTTGGGACACGAGGCTTCTTCACACACGGTGTGCAATTTATGTTCGCGCAACAGCCGCTTCACATCGTGATAACCTTGCCCGCTGCCGGACTTTACCCGTATCCATTCCGGCTTACGCAAGCGTTCTTGCAGAGGAATAATTTTGATCGGATTGCGCGCAGTTTTAGCCGCGCCCGTTTGTTTTTCTGGAATGCTATTGGAAATGCTCATGGGGATTTTTTTCTTTCAATCAAGCTGGCGTTGGGGCGGAATTATCGTATAGTTGCCCCCCATTCACCAAGCGGTTTATGCGTCGCGCAAAAACGTAAAAAATTTAATTAGGGAAAGCATGATGGCAGGCGGCAGTTTATTGGTTTTACTCGACGATATAGCGGCAGTGTTGGACGATGTGGCGGCCATGACCAAAGTCGCCGCTAAAAAAACCGCAGGCGTGTTGGGCGATGATCTCGCCTTAAACGCGCAACAAGTATCCGGTGTCCGCGCCGAGCGCGAGCTGCCCGTGGTGTGGGCGGTGGCTAAAGGCTCGTTCATCAATAAATTGATTTTAGTACCATCGGCATTATTGATTAGCTGGGCCGCACCCTGGTTAATCTTGCCCTTGCTGATGATAGGCGGACTCTATTTATGCTTTGAAGGATTTGAAAAAATCGCGCACAGCTATTTGCATTCCAAAAAAGAAGATCAAGCGCATCACGCTGAATTGGTTGCCGCGTTAGAGAATCCTGAAATTGATTTAGTGGCGTTTGAAAAAGAAAAAATAAAAGGTGCGATCCGCACCGACTTCGTCCTCTCCGCAGAAATTGTGGTGATTACTTTAGGCATCGTCGCCACTGCCACATTTATGAATAAAGTGGCGGTACTGTCCGGCATCGCCATGATCATGACAGTGGGCGTGTATGGTCTAGTCGCGGGCATTGTTAAATTAGACGATGCCGGATTGCATCTTATGCAAAAGCCCGGCACGAGTAGTTGGACAAAATTTCAACATCTCATCGGGCGAGGCTGTTTGCGCGGCGCACCGATTTTGATGAAGACGCTTTCCATCGTCGGTACGGCGGCCATGTTCATGGTCGGCGGCGGCATCCTCACCCATGGCATTCCGGTCGCGCATCATTTCATCGAAGGCCTAGCGCAGAGCGCAGGGACGGTTCCGGGCATAGGCGCGGTGTTGGATTTTCTGACCTCTTCGCTGCTCAATGGGATTGCTGGGGTGGCGGCGGGGGCGTTGGCGTTAGCGGTGGTGATGGGGGTAGGGCGAGTTTATAAGCGGGTGATTTGTCGTTAAGTTTTCATTGTGTGAATTTATATTATTTTGTAATGGGGAAAGGGGCTGTTTACCCAGCTTGTGATACCTGATTTATTGGTACTTAGCTCGATCACCGAAAGCCCCCAATGCTCGAATCCCCCTATTTTTTTAATATTTAAGTTGCATTTTTGATGAAAATGGTCAAATATTGACATATGTTTAAATAAATACGACAGCCAACAATAGCCAGCTATGTTAATTGAATTTACTGTTACAAACTTTCGATCTATCCGGTCGCCTCAAACTCTGAGCTTGGTCGCAAGCAAATCTCTCAAAGAAAAAGACTTAGAGGGCAATGCATTTGAAGCTGGGGGTAGTGAGGATGGGCTGCCAAAATTATTACGTTCGGCTGTCGTGTACGGCCCCAACGCCGCAGGGAAAAGCACACTCGTGGGTGCACTTTCGTTTATGCGTAAATGGGTAATTACCTCAGCGCAAAAAGCTCAAATCGGCGAAGCTATCAAGGAGGCGCAACCGTTTCGGCTTAGCGCAGAATCACGAAACGAGGATTCCGAATTTGAAATTCATTTCATTGAAGAAGGTATTCGTTACCAATATGGTTTTTCTCTGAACTCGCAGCGCATCACTGGTGAATGGCTAATTGCCTATCCACTAGGCAAGCCGCAGCGATGGTTCGAGAGAGCATTCAATTCAACCACACAAAAGGATGTATACAAATTCACCAGCCCTTCTTTTTTGGGTGGGAAAAAATTACACAATGATCGCGCCGCATTGACTATTGGCAATGCGCTTTATTTATCCATCGCTGTGCAAAAAGGCAATGAGCAACTGCGTCCAGTTTTCTTTTGGTTTCAGAAACGATTAAGGGTCATTTCTGCGATGGAAAATATTGGCAGCGGGTTCACCGAGCGCATGTGCGAAACAGAGGTAGGTAAGCAGGACGTATTAGCATTCATGAACAGTGCTGGTATTTCCTTCCATGATATTACTATCGAAAAAAAGGAATTTTCGAAGGATGATCTGCCATCCGACATGCCACCAGTTTTCAGAGATGAGCTATCTAAAACGATGAGTGGGAAAATTATTAATGAAGCAAAGTTTCTGTATAAAGATGTCGATACTGGCGAATCGGTAGAATTTGGCAAGGAAGACGAGTCGGATGGAACGCGTAGCTTGTTCTCTTTCGCCGGCCCTTGGCTCGATGTATTGAGCAACAATTATGTATTGGTTGTAGACGAAATTGATACCAGCCTGCATCCTTTGGTCGTACACCATTTAGTTAGGTTACTCAACTCCCACAAAGGGAATGCCCAGCTTGTATTTACAACGCATGACACCACACTGTTGAGCCAGCGAATTTTGCGGCGCGATCAAATTTGGTTTGTTGAAAAAAATAAGGGGAAGAGTACTCACCTTTATTCATTAGCGGACTTCAGCCCAAGAGAGAATGAGGCAATTGAAAAGGGTTATCTTCATGGTCGATATGGAGCCATCCCTTTTCTCAACAAGTTAGACTTTTATGGGCAGCGATAATTTATTTCGCAAGGGGCGAGCTAAAAAAGCTAAGGACCTTGAACGCAAACTGTCGGAGCGGCAGCAGCAGTCCCGTATTTTAATTGTCTGTGAGGACAGCAAAAGCAGCGCGTACTATTTCCAAGATATGGCAGAAGCATTTGGACTGAAAGCGGTCGATGTACGCGGCAAAGAATGCGGATCAGCCCCAAGCTCAGTTTTGGAATATGCGGAGCAGGAATATAACGAAGAATTAAAAAGTGACCCTTACGACCGCGTCTACTGTGTGTTCGATCGTGATCAGAATAAAAGTTTTTCTCCCACCATCAAAAAAATAAGTATATTAAAAACATCTGGAAAGCCTTTCTTCGCAATCACATCTACGCCTTGTTTTGAAATATGGTTGTTGCTTCATTTTGGCTATTGCGCGCGGTCTTATATGCCTGTGGGTAAACGTTCATCATGTACGCAAGCTCTTTCTGAATTGCGTCAAAACCCTAATCTGGCTGGTTATGAGAAGGGCGCGAAAGGAATTTACACTATGTTTTCTGGGCAAGAAATGCTTGATGCAATAAAGCATGCAAAACGGCTTATGCAAGAAAATCAAAGAACAGGCTCGGATAATCCTTCAACCAATATATATGAGCTTGTGGAATATTTAATATCGCAAACTTCTCCACTGTAAACTTTTCTACAATGTTCATTTCTAGTAAACAAACCGCTCGCGTAATTCATCCAAATTTAATTCCTGCAGCAAATATTCCAAACGCTGTTGCGCGGATTTTCCGACCGAGTTGCCGCCAGTGGCTTCTTTTTTCTTGGCGATAATCAGTTCGTTTTTCATCGAGTGTTCCCAGCCCACTAGCTCGGTCACGGTCACTTGGTAGCCGTGTGATTCTAGCTGCAAGCAGCGCAGCACGTTGGTTAGGTGGCTGCCGAATTCGCGGGTGTGGAGGGGGTGTCGCCAGATTTCAGACAACGCGGTTTTGCTGAGCGATCGGTTTTTATTTTTGTTCAATATCGTGGCGACTTCGGCTTGGCAGCATGGCACGAGCACGATAAATTTTGCTTGTTTGTGCAGGGCGAATTTAATGGCATCGTCGGTGGCGGTGTTGCACGCGTGCAGCGCGGTGACGACATCTATTTGCTGAGGCAGTTGCGTTGAGCGTATGGATTCTTCTACCGATAAATTCAAAAAAGTCATGCGTGAAAATTTTAATTGTGCCGCCAACGCTTGCGATTTTTCGACCAACTCCGCGCGCGTTTCGATGCCATATAGCTGACCCACTTCAAGGCTTTTTAGAAATAAATCGTAGAGGATGAAACCAAGGTAGGATTTGCCCGCGCCGTGATCGGCTAAGGTTAAATTTTTTGTGCTGGTGAGGACTTCTTCCAACAGCGGTTCGATGAAATGAAATAAGTGGTAAACCTGTTTTAATTTGCGTCGGCTATCTTGATTGAGTTTTCCATCACGCGTGAGAATGTGCAACGCTTTGAGCAGCTCGATAGATTGGTTGGGTTTGATTTCTGGGATGGGGGTCATAGTCGCCTAAGGAAACGCTGCACAGTGTCTGCGCCAGTAAATTGCTGTGTTGCACGGTGCTCGGAATTCGGGGGCGTGAAGCGACAGATACCGCATACACCGCGGTTCCTGCGCGCCGTGGCCTAGCACTTCATCCGGCTCGCCGACTTACTTAGAGTTTCCCTAACCGGATGCAATGTGGACCGACAACGCGAAATACGGGCGGCTCTATTTTTAGCGTCACTCAAACTCTGAGTTAGCCGCTCGATTCAGTAACTCGGCCAATGCCCGCGAGGCCGGTATTTGCTCGTATAGCACGCGATACACGGCGGCGCAAATTGGCATGTCTACATGCAGGCGTTGTGCCAGTTGGTGCACTTCACGCACGGTGTAAACGCCTTCTGCGACGTGGCCGAGCTCACGCAAAATATTGGGCAAAGCGCGATTTTGCGCCAGCAACAT
>JANONT010000296.1:0-3617 GCA_031420955.1 Candidatus Nitrotoga sp.
CCATCTAGCCGCACCGCGCCTTGGTCGATCATCCGCAACCCATCCGAAGTGCTGTCAACTAAGCCCGCTTGTTTCAACAACTGGGCAATGCCGATGCTGCCATTTTTTGCAGTCACCGTAATCAGCGGCATATCTTCGGGCAGCACGCCTTGTTTGAAGCGCGCCTCAAATTCTGTCAATGCTGATTCTGCTGCGGCGCGATGATGAAAGCGCGTGACCATTTCCTGCGCCAGCAATACTTTTATATCGCGCGGGTAGCGCCCCTGCTCCACCTCTGCGCGCCACTTGGCAAGGGTCGCCAGGCTTTCCGCCGACAACAATTCTAAATATCGCCACATGAGATCATCGGAAATAGACATAAGCTTACCAAACATTTCTTGTGGCGCATCGGTGATGCCGACGTAGTTGCCTAGCGACTTGGACATTTTATTCACGCCATCCAAACCCACCAGCAGCGGCATGGTGAGCACGCATTGCGCGGGCTGGCCGTAGTGTTTTTGCAGCTCACGCCCCATCAGTAAATTAAATTTTTGATCGGTGCCGCCGAGTTCGAGGTCGGCTTTCAGCGCAACTGAATCGTAGCCTTGCACCAACGGATAAATAAATTCGTGAATCGCAATGGGCTGGTTATTTTTATAACGCTTGCCGAAATCATCGCGCTCTAACATGCGCGCCACCGTATGAGTCGCAGCCAGCTTGATTAAATCGGCGGCATTGAATTTATCCATCCAGGTGGAGTTAAAAACGACCTCTGTTTTGTCCACGTCTAGAACTTTGAAAACTTGCTCGCGATAGCTCTGCGCATTATCCAAAACTTGCTCGCGGGTCAGCGGGGGGCGGGTGCTGTTTTTACCCGTGGGGTCGCCGATCATGCCGGTAAAATCACCGATCAAAAATAAAGCGTGATGCCCTAAATCTTGCAACTGGCGCATTTTATTTAGCAGCACGGTGTGCCCCAAATGTAAATCTGGCGCAGTGGGATCAAAGCCCGCTTTAATACGCAAGGGGCGATTCAACGCCAGCTTATGCACTAGATCGGCTTCCAGCAGCAACTCGTCGCTGCCGCGTTTGATTAAATTTAATGCTTCATGTGTCATGGTGTTCATCATTCTAAAAAATATTCAAAAAAATCACGGACGGTGTCAACTCCACTGTCTCAACTCCACGTTCAGCTTGCTGAACTGTGAATTGCTTGCCTTTGGTGCAACAAAAGGTTGAATGCAGATTGCCCTACCTTTGCTGCAACAATTCAAAACAAACTTTTCCTTGCACATTTTCGCGCACAATTAATTTATATCCCAACTGTTGCGCCCACCTTGTAGCTTGGTACAAGCCCACACCAAAGCCATCTGCTGACGATACGATGGTGTGCAACACCTGCCGCGACAAGGCCTCCGGCAGTGGGCTGCCATTGTCACATATGCTGAATGAAAATGGCTGATCACGCAGGGTAATACGAATTTTTATACCCGGCTCGCGTTGGCGTTTGTTGTAGGCGTTGTTGATTAAATTATCGGCCACGCAATCGAACATGGCAGACGGTATAAGCTCGGTCGATTCGCCTACCGCGCCGCCTTTTTCGGCCTCGTGCAGCCATTCTATGCCTGAGTCTGAATATCGCTCGCGCAACATTTCCCACCACACGGTTAAGGGCACCATCACGGCATCATCTTCCGCCGAAGGGGATTTTAATTTGGTGAGTGCCAGCTCGATGCGTTGCGTTAACACCGGAAGCTGGCGGCGCAGCAACGGCACGGCTTCTTGCTCGCGGTGCTGCGCGATGGAGATTAACGCCAACAGTGATTGCAACATGTTTTTTAAATCATGCGTGAGGCGCGAACCTGTTTCATAAATTGCCTGCAAGCGCGCCACTTCGCGCAGCTTTTGTTCGCGCCGCTTTGCTTGGTAAAAATGCCCCAACAACCCAGTCAGCAAATGCATGTGTAACGCAACAGACGGGGCAATCACATCGCGACTGAATAAAACCAAACGCAAATCTTGTTCCACCACTTCAATGTAGTGTGGGCTGGACGCGCCCATTTTTCCGCCGCCTTCATCCGATACCCAGCTTAGCCCAGTTAACCAAGGCAGTGCGGCGAGATGCTCCAGTGCCTGCGTCAAAAAAATATCGGGGCTGGCTTGCTGTTGCGCGGTTTGTGCCAATTGGTTTAACCACACCTCAAAAGGCGAACCAATATTCAACAAATAGCGCGAAAACACCGGCTGCAAGCCTGTAAATCCCAAGCCGATAAATCTTAGGCGCGGATTCCACAGCCAGCCCAATATAAATAAGGCCAGCGAAGCCACCAACAAAGTACGGAACAATGCGCCCAGATAATCTACGTTAGCCAGCGTCATAAAAGCTAAGCTGCCCAACACCAGCAAGATCACCAGCAGAAACAGTAGCAGGCTATAGATGAAATCGACCACTCTCAATGGCTCTGCGCTGGGGGAATTTATGCTGGGGGACTCTGTGCCGAGAGATTCAGCCACTTTGCGTTGATCGGGTATGAGCGCGACACCCAGTAGCAACAAAGGCAAAGCCATATCCAGCAAATCTTGCATGGTTTCCGCGATCACTGGAATCTTAAAAAGCTGCGGCACTACCCACAACACCAATACCGCCAACAAGTAAGCCATCACCAACAAATATCGCCAACGGCGCAAGGTGCTACCCGACAAAAATACGCGCCCGCCGACCAAGGCAAACAGCCCGCTCACCCAAAACGCGATCACCCACCAATTAAGCCACCACACCGCCACCACGCTGGCGGATACAATGAAAATGGCTTTACCCGGACGGAACTGGCTCTCGCCGCGCCACAACGGCTGCCACAACAAAAAAATACCCAAATGCGCCAGCAATAACGGGCGCGACCACATATTCGCTATACCCAACCACAGCGCGCCATGCAACAACAGCAGCATGATCAACAGTAGCCAGCGTCCGCTATCATTCGGCACTTTTTGAAGGGGAGTTGTCATCATTTCGACATGATATGCCATAATTCCGTCAACAACTTACTTTTAGCCCGGCTGCGCTAAACCCACAACTCCTATATTCGGCGCGGCTTACCTTCAGCAAACAGTATGTGGCACGGGTATTGCTTTTATTGGGCTGCAGCAATCGGTTGTAAATTTAATGATTAGTAAAGAGGTGGCAAAATGAACGGGGATATAAAAAAACAGCGCAAACAAGCTGGCTTTACTTTAATAGAAATCGCCATTGTGCTGGTGATAATCGGTTTGCTGCTCGGCGGCGTGTTAAAGGGGCAAGAACTGATTAACGGTGCCAGGGTTAAAGCCCTTGCGGGGGATTTCAAGAACATCCCCGTATTCATATACGGTTATCAGGATAAATTCAGGTCTTTGCCGGGAGATGACCCTGATGCGGTCGGTCATGTAGCCGGCACGAATGCAGCCGCAGGCGTGCTTCTTGGCAACGGCACCCTCAATGGCACATGGGACTCTACTCTAAACACCAGCGAAACCGTGGTTTTCTGGCAACACGTGCGCTTGGCGGGCTTAACCACTGGTTTAACAACTCCACCACCAGCAAACGGCGGACTCCTCGACCCGTATTTTCCCCAAAATACCTTGGGCGGGAGGTTGGGTGT
>JANONT010000297.1:0-6998 GCA_031420955.1 Candidatus Nitrotoga sp.
AGCAAGGTGAACATAAAAATCACGCTAACGGTTTGTGCAATTTGATCCATGATATTTCTAACTTGCTCAATGATCGAGTCGGTGTCTATCATCAATAAATTAGGGAAACTGGCAACCAGTGCATCCCCCGCGCGGCCTTTATCGGCAGGCAAATAGAAGCTGGTAAGGTAGCTGGCGGTAAAATTTTCCATTAACATGGGTGTGCCAATGACAAAAAAATTCACGCGCATAGAATCCCATTGCAGCTTGCGTAAATTAACCACCTGCGCGCTAAATTTACTGCCCGCCACATCGTAAGTAAGCGTGTCGCCCAGACGAATGCCCAGCGTTTTAGCAATGCCTTCTTCCACGGATAATTCTGCTGCAGTAGGGGTTGACCACCATTTGCCTTGCGTCATTTCATTCGCTTCGGGCAAATTTTCGGCCCAAGATAAATTAAATTCTCGTTCGACCAATGAGCGTGCGCGCGGCTCCGGGTAATCGTTACCGCTGACCGCACGCTCGTTGATGGCGATCAAGCGTCCGCGCACCATGGGAAAAAGTTGCGGCGCAGCAATTTTATTTTGCGCGAAAAAATTTAGCAGCGGTGTGCGTTGATCCGCTTGGATGTTGACTAAAAAGCGATTCGGCGCATCAGGCGGCAAGCGTGTGCGCCAGTTATCCAGCAAATCTCCTCGCACAAAGGTCAACAGCAGCAAAGCCATGCCACCCAAACTCAGTGCGACAATTTGTAAAGCATTAGTACGCCCATGACGCGCTAAATTAGCCAATGCGGGATTACCCCCAAGCGATATTTTAGCCAGGCCGCGCAGTGCCAGCCAAGCCAGCAAACCGAATACCAACAAGCCTCCAGCCAAACCGCCCAACACAATAAAGCCGAGTTTGAATGAACCCGCTTGCCACAAAAATAAGCCGCATAACACTGCGCCCCCTAAGGCATATAACAGGCCTGTGCGCGATTCTGGCAAGCCTAATTCGCGACGAATAACGCGCAGCGGCGGAACGCTTTTAAGTTGCCATAAGGGTAAAAATGCAAAACCTAAGAGCAGCGCCATGCCACTCGCAGATGCCTGCCAAATTGGCCTCCAGCTTGGGTTGGGTAAATTTGCATCACGCACCGAAGCGACTGATTGCACCAAACCCGTTTGTGCGGCATAGCCCAAAATACAACCCAGCAGCACCGCAAAAAAACCGAGCACTAAAAATTGATACAGAAATATTCGCAGCACTTGCGCTTGGCTCGCACCCATGCAGCGCATCATGGCGCAGGTATCCAGATGCCGCGTGATGAAATGTCGCGCCGCCAAGGCCATCGCCACACCCGCCAGCACCACCGCTGTGAGCGCGGCCAGACCCAGAAAATGTTCGGCACGTTCCAGCGCGGTGCGAATTTCTGGGCGCGCATCGCGCACGTCTTCTAATTTTTCACCCACCTGCAAACGCTCGCTCAGCCATAGCCGCAGCGCGTTGACCTGCATCGCGTCACCCGCCACGAGCAAGCGATAATTAATGCGGCTGCCTTCTTGCACCAAACCACTGGCCGACAAATCGGCAGCGTTCAATATCACTCGCGGCGCGAAGCTGACAAAGCCGATAGATTGATCAACATCGCGCACGATGCGCGCCGCCAAGCGCAAACGCAGTGCGCCCAACTCCACCTCATCGCCCACTTGAATATTCATGCGCTGAAATAATCGCGCATCCGCCCACAACGTGCCGCGCTGAGGAATACTTTGCGCGGTATGCAACGTACCATCATCTATCGTAATTTTGCCGCGCAAAGGATAGCCTTGCTCCACCGCCACCACCTCGGCCAACACATTTTGCAAACCTAGTATTGGTATTTCTTTAGACGTAGAAGTTTGCTTGCGCGTGACCATGCTCGGAAAAACTGCATTTTCAATCACGCGTAAATTACGTTCTGACGCGGCAGCACGATATGCTGGTGGAATAGGGCGAGTAGAAGTCACGCGCAAATCTGCCCCTAACAAACTGGTGGCCTCCTGTTGCAAAGCCTGCCGTACACGGTCGGCAAACAGACCCACAGTAGACATACTGCCCACCGCCAACACCAATGCGATGAGCAACACGCGCCACTCTCCCGCACGCCAATCGCGGAGCAGCATGTTAAGTGACAATTTCAGTATATGGCTCATTGCAACACGCACCCTGCTGCTAGATGTAATTGCCTGCTGCACTGCTGTGCCAGTGCTTGATCGTGTGTGACGAGAATTAAAGTCGTATCGTGTTCGCGATTTAAATCCAACATTAACGCTATGATTTGTGCGCCAGTGGCAGCATCAAGGTTGCCCGTGGGTTCATCGGCAAATAATATTTTAGGTTGCCCGACAAAGGCGCGGGCGATGGCGACACGTTGCTGTTCGCCGCCGGATAAATGTTTGGGCTGGTGGCTGAGGCGCGCTGCCAGCCCCACTTTTTTTAATGCTGCTGTTGCGCGTTCTTTTATATTGCTGGCGGCATGCAACTCCAGTGGCAGCATGACGTTTTCTAACGCGGATAACGCGGGCAGCAATTGAAAGGATTGAAAAACAAACCCTGCTAAACGGCCACGCAAGCGGGCGCGGCCATCTTCATCAAAAGCGGAAAGATCATTTCCATCCAGATAAACTTTTCCACTGGTGGGTGCGTCCAGCCCCGCTAACAACCCCAACAGAGTAGATTTACCCGAGCCAGACGCGCCCAAAATCGCTAAGCTTTCTCCCGCTTTGACTGCAAAATTAATCTCATGCAATATAGACAAAGGCTGACCGCCGCTCTCCACTTGCTTACCCAAATTAACTGCTTGCACAATATCAACCATGAAAATTTATTCTTTCCTGAAATTAGTTTTACTTGTTAGCACCGCCCTGTTATGCAACGCCAGTATGGCGCAGCAGCCGACCATTGTAGTATTTGGCGATAGTTTATCGGCCAGCTATGGCATTGCCCGCGATGCTGGATGGGTGAATTTAATGCAGCAGGAGTTGCAACAAAGTCATCCGCACTATCAAATTATAAATGCCAGCATCAGCGGCGAAACGGCCAGTGGCGGCGTGCGGCGCGCCAATCAAGTGGTGCGCCAACACCAACCTGACATAGTGATTCTCGAACTGGGAGCCAACGATGCGCTGCGCGGCAAACCCGTGGCGGATATTCAAACTGACCTTGGCCGCCTCATACAAAGTTTTAAAAAGTCAGGCGCGCAAGTCGTTTTGGTGGGAATGCAATTGCCGCCAAATTATGGAGGAAAGTACACCCAAGCATTCAAAGCCATGTACCCCAAGTTAGCCAAAAAATATAAGTTAACGCTGGTGCCATTTCTGTTGGATGGACTCACGCCAGAGCAGTTTCAAGCAGACAATTTACATCCTGTGGCCACCGCTCAAACGCGCATTTTGCAGAATGTGATGCCGCATTTGCAGCCGTTGCTGTAGAGACGCGTTGCAAACCCGCGCCAATCAACGCAAGCTGATACCAAAATTATTTAACCCCATCGCGCTCGCCGCACCTGCGCCAAACCGCTTAGCCAGCCGTTCAGAGAAATTTTCGCGCACGGTAAAGTCGACAATTTCTTCGGCTTTAATCACGTCCCGCGCCACGCTTTCTACACTGCCCATGCCATCGGTCAAACCCATATCTATACTCTTTTGTCCCGTCCAAATGAGACCACTAAACACGCCTGTAGTATCTTTCAGCCGCTTGCCGCGCCCTTCTTTTACGACATCAATAAATTGCTGGTGAATTTCGGCCAACATTTTTTTGGCGTGCTCTTGCTGCGCTGCGTTCACTGGGGCAAAGGGATCCATGAAACCTTTGTTTTCACCCGCAGTAATTAAACGTCGTTCCACGCCCAATTTTTCCATTGTGCCAGTAAAGCCAAAGCCATCCATCAACACGCCAATTGAACCGACCAAGCTGGCCTTGTTCACGAATATTTTATCCGCCGCCGCCACGATGTAATAGCAGCCAGAAGCACATATATCCTCCACCACCGCATAAACGGGAATGTTTGGATGCTTGGCGCGCAAGCGGCGAATTTCATCATTGATATAGCCCGACTGCACCGGGCTACCGCCGGGGCTATTCGAGCGCAAAATAATGCCCTGCGTTTGTTTGTGCTTAAAGGCTTCTTGCAGGCTGCCGATCAACCTTTCAGAATTCGCTGCGGAATCGGCAGAAATTACGCCATTTAATTCCACCAGCGCGGTGTGTTTTTCGGTGGATAAAGTGGTGTCTGCTTTGCCCATCCAGCCCATGAACAATGCCAGTAAAATAAATAAATAAGCAAAGGTCAATACCTTAAAAAAGATACTCCAATGCCGCGTGCGGCGTTGTTCTTGTATGGCAGACATAGCTAATTTTTCTAGCACGCCGCGTTCCCAATTTTGTTGATCCGACATGAACGACTCCTTCTAAAATTTATTGCGCGCGCTTACTGAGCGGCCCGATGATTGAGTGATTTTAATAGATGTACTGGCTGGATAATTTTTACTGAATGGCATCCGGCTCAACACGGGGATAGTGCAATTACGCACCAACAATTACATTTCATTCAATGTGCATAACGATCTACCCAATATTCCAAAAATAGCGAAGCATCCATCGGTTTGGCGATCAAATAACCTTGCGCCACATCGCATTGCATAGCCTTGAGACCATCCCAATCGGCTTGAGACTCAATCCCCTCAGCCACACATTTGATATTGAGGCGGTGCGCCAACCCGATGCTGGATTCGACAATTGCTCGTGACGCTGAGTGATCGCCACAAGCCGTAACAAAGCTTTGATCAATTTTAAGCTCGGTAAAGGGAATTTGCCCTAATCGCTGCAAGCTGGAAAAGCCCGTGCCATAATCATCAATCGCCAAACCAAAACCGCGCATGCGCAACCTGGTCAGATTTTCAAGCGCGGCGCTCATGTCGGCCATAATGGCAGTTTCGGTGATCTCCAAAATCAAATATTCGGGATCAAGCCCAGCAGCGCGCACCACCTGCGTAATACGGTCAGCCAGATGGGTGTCGCCAAGCGACACCAGCGAAATATTCACCGCCACCGTTAAATCCATGCCGTGCTCGCGCCACTGGCGACAAGCTATCGCGGCCTCTCGCAACATCTGCATCGTCAAACTGTCTATTTCGTTATTGTGCTCCAACAGCTTAATAAAAGCGGTAGGATAAATTAGTCCATGCTCTGGATGATCCCAACGGGCCAGCACTTCGGCACCCAATAAACGGCCACTCTGAAAATCAATTTTCGGTTGAAAAAAAGGTAAGAATTGTTTTTGTGTCATGCCTGCGAGTATTTCGGCGAGACTGAACTTGGGCTTGGAAACTAAAGCGGCAACGGATAGCTGGCGTGGATTATAGTTTGCCAGCAAATCTTCGAGCTTACCCTGAGTGGTGGGTTTAGCGATCACGCCCAGTAAATACAAGCCGTGGCTTTGTACCATTTTCGCCACCGAGTCCAACAATGGCTGCTCCTTGAAGCTGTTAATAATCACCGCTGCCGAGCTGGCGATTTGCCCCATGTGCCGCATAAATTCGATGCCATCCATCTCCGGCATATCTAAGTCGCACAGCACCAGATCAATACGGGCAGCACTCCGCAAAATAGCCAGTGCCTGTCTGCCATTCGCGGCCTCTAAGATGCGTGGCACGCCTAACCCTCGCAGTATTTTCACGAACGCTCGACGCTGAAAATCATCATCCTCGACGATCAACACAATTAGCTCGTTCGCAATGGACATCCCTAGCTACCCCTTTTATATCCCATTCCCGACAAAAACAATCACTGAGTTGCCTACCTTTTCATCTCCTTGCCGCACTCTCATTCCCTCGGCGGGGAGTCTGGTACAGCAGATCGCCCGCAAAACCATCATCGCGGTCATGTGGGATTAAATCAATGTTTCCCTAAGGTGAAGCTGCAACGGGCATGGATAATTTCACATCTGCGCAAGCTGCTTGGTTACACGTGCTGCCTCGCTGGTAAAGTTACTGCCCAGTGCCGCTATCTGCGACATATCCCCCGCTTGCGCGGCAGTTTCGATGCGTGCACAAATACCCGCCAGCACAATCGCACCAACCATTGCCGCCGTCCCTCTAAACTGATGGCTGGCATATTCGATAGCATCGAAATCAGTCGTTAGGAGTATTGCTTGCAGCTTGCTTATGCGCTCTGGCAGGGCTTTACGAAAGTTTTGCAGCAATTCTAGTGCAGCTGCTTCGTCCCCTCCCATTGCTCTAATCAACATACTGCGGTCTATGGCTGGCACTTCCGCCTCACGTTCTGAATCAGCGAGTAACGATAATTGGGAGGCTGTTGTTGCGGTAGTCGTAGTAGGGGTAGCCAAAGAGGAAGCCGCTAATTCAGTTGCTGCCTGTGCAGTCTGGGCTTGCGGCACCCACTTGGTAAGTATAACCTCCAGCTTATCCAAATCACACGGTTTAACCAGTACATCATCCATTCCCGCCGCCTGACACAGGGCTATTGCATCCGAAAGCGAATTTGCAGTCCATGCCACAACAGGGATGCGCGAGTAACCCTCTTTGGCCTCTATCTCGCGAATAGCGCGGGTCAGGGTGTAGCCATCCATATTGCCCATATTACAATCGGTAATAACCAGCGCGTATTTTCCAAGCTCCGCATTTTGCCATAAGGTCAATGCCTCTTGCCCGTCTGCGGCCATCTGTGTTCGCATGCCCAATATTGCCAATTGCCGCGCTAACAGCAAACGGTTGACAGGATGATCGTCCACTGCTAACACCAGTGGAGAAGCCTCTGTTATAAGAATGTTTCCATCGACTTTTCTTTCCTCAATCTGTCGCTTAGTTTGCTCACGCTTTTGAGCCACATCGGCCAACGGAGTAGGTGCAACTTTCAAAGTAAGCGTCACACTTATCGTCGTACCCATGCCTAGGGTGCTCTCGACTTTAATTTCCCCTCCCATCATTTCAGTCAAGCGGCGGCAAATCGCCAACCCCAAACCCGTACCGCCATAT
>JANONT010000298.1:0-17082 GCA_031420955.1 Candidatus Nitrotoga sp.
CCATGCGCTTCGCATCACTCGGCAGCGGCAGCGAAGGCAACGGCTTAGTTGTACAAACGGGCACAACCTGCGTGTTGATGGATTGCGGTTTTTCGGTCACCGAGACCAATGAACGTTTAACGCGCCTAGGATTAACTGCCGACAGCCTGACTGGCATCGTGGTCACGCACGAACATGGTGACCACATCGCCGGAGTAGCACGGCTGGCACGCAAATATTCCATCCCCGTTTGGCTCACCCACGGCACACTGCGCGCACAATTCAAAATGCTCGGCAACCTGCCGCCGGATCATCCCTTTAAAGTCACCGAGATCGACTCGCACACGCCATTCCACATTCACGGCTTGCACATACAGCCTTACGCCGTGCCGCATGATGCCAACGAGCCGGTGCAATTCGTATTCAGCGATGGCGATAAAAAGCTCGGCGTATTGACGGATACAGGACGTTCCACCCCGCACATCGAAGCCACCTTGAGCGGCTGCGACGCACTGGTTTTAGAATGCAACCATGACAGCACACTGCTGGCTAACAGCCTCTATCCGCCTAGCCTCAAGCAACGCGTGGGCGGTAATTTTGGGCACCTCAACAATGCCGATGCCGCCGCGTTATTAGCCAAGCTAGACAACAGCCGCTTGCAACACATCGTCGCCGCCCACCTCAGCCTCAGCAACAACACCCCTTTATTGGCGCAACAGGCACTCAGTGCGGTGCTGAATTGCGCGGCAGATTGGGTGGCGGTGGCGGGACAAGACGAAGGGCTCAGTTGGCGGGAAATCCGTTAAAAAACGGCTGTGCTCAGCATAACTGTGTTGCACAAGGGCTCAAAATGCTCATTGGCTCTGAGCCAACTCCGCTTTCTCGCCCTTGCGCGCCTTGTTCTGCCATCGCTCGCGACGTTTTTAGTTTTGTAGCCGCATAGAGTGGGAGAGCTCTGCCTGATAAAAAAATGGTGGGCGACGATGAAGCCGTTTGTCCACCCCATAAAAATTTCCAATGTAGCATCCTACGACACTTCTTTTTGGGTTGCGTGATCGCAGCCATATTAGGGCATCTCTAAAATTCAAAATTCTAAACCAGACTAGGCGCGAGTAAAAAATGATGACGACGCATAGGTTTGATAGGTGAGGAGTCATTTTTTGCGAGCAACAAAGTATGGTGACGAAGTTTGGATTTTTAGAGGTGTCCATTATTCCAGTTCGCGTTATTCCAGTTTCCGATAAAAAGGAGCACAAGGCGGCGAGGATGAGGTGACGAAGACAGTACATTTGAGTACGGCTAGGAGCCGAAGACGATGCCAACACAGTGATCGTTTTTATCGGGAATTGGAATTACTCATCAAACCGAATGGTATTACGCCCTTCCCGCTTGGCTTTATACATGGCTAGATCTGCATGTTTAAGCACGGTCTCCGGGTCTGCATCGTGATCGATGAACATGGCTACGCCGATGCTGGAAGTGCAATGATGGATGGTCATTTTGTCTTTGACATTATTTTGCGCGGCATCCAGCACATAGGGGTCGGCCAATGTGTCACGGACTTTTTCGGCGATGATGCCAGCCTGCGTAACCG
The DNA here is from genome assembly GCA_031420955.1 of Candidatus Nitrotoga sp. GTDB lineage: Bacteria > Pseudomonadota > Gammaproteobacteria > Burkholderiales > Gallionellaceae > Nitrotoga. Next base: position 1,574 of record JANONT010000298.1, read on the forward strand.
AGTCGGCTTTGTCGGTGCTGAGCTCACTTAACAGCACGATAAATTCATCTCCGGCAAAACGTGCCACGGTGTCTACCTCGCGCACACAACGCACCAAACGACGCGCCACCTCAATCAATAACAGGTCGCCCACGGCATGACCAAACTGGTCGTTCAGTGGCTTAAAATTATCCAAATCTAAAAACATCACCGCGCCGTAACGCCCGCTACGTTTGCTGGCAGCCATTGCTTGGCTCAAGCGTTCCACCAACAAACGACGGTTGGGCAGATGAGTCAGCGCATCTATATAAGCCAGATTTCTGATCTCATTTTCAGCCGCTTTGCGTAGGGTAATGTCAGTATAAGTGGCGACATAATAAGTGGTCTGACCGTCTTCTTTTTTCACCTCGGTGATGGTGAGCCAGGCCGGAAATATCTCTCCATTTTTGTGCTTATTCGAAATCTCGCCATGCCATGATCCCGTGCGATTGATACTCTCCCACATCGCTTTATAAAAATGGGCATCATGCTCCCCCGATTTAAGGAGGCCAGCCGCTTGCCCCACCGCCTCGCTCTCTGTATAGCCGGTAATTTTGCTGAAGGCACTGTTGACGCGAATGATGATTCCCTTAGCATCGGTAATCGCCATACCTTCGTTAGATTCAAAAGCGATGGCGGCTATGCGCGTTGCCTCTTCCACTTTTTGATGCAGACGCTCACTTTCCAATTGCAGCTTCCCCGCCATCGCATTTATTCCATACGCCAAATTATTCAATTCGCTAATGCGGTGGCTTACTGCAACCCGCGTGCCAAGATCACCTGCGCCTATCTGCTGCACAGCGTCACTTAACTTGCGCACGGGCGATGTAATACGATTGCTCGCGCAATAAACCAGCCACAAGGTCAACGCTAAAAACAGCATTGTCGCGCCTATCGTCCACTCCAACATCTTTGACTTAAGATACTGGGTATGCACCCAACTCATCTCTAAAATCACTGCACCGACCTGCTGTGCCTCAGGTTTAACCTCCAGCTCATCCAACGACACTTGCACCGGGATAATCGCTTCATAAATCCACAGACTTTGACCCTTGTTAATTATGGGCGAATGCAAACCCACCAACTCGGTAACCTTCGCTACCCGCTCTTGCCGAGCTTGAGCCGGATTATTGCTGGCCACAGCAGGAGCCGCTGCCGTAGCACTGGCAGCAATGTCTGAATTAAGGTGTTGCGTGTTTGTCTCGCCCAATTCCAACCTGCGCGGGAGTGATGGTTGCAATAAATTATCTGGATTGGTTGGATCTATCGTATCTTTTTCAGGTGTATTTTTTTCAGGTGTATTTTTGATTGGCGCAGCAAATGTCCCAGAACCTACCAGACTGCCTACCTCAATTAAACTTTCAGAAGCAGCATCCAAAATCACAATGCCAATTACATCCTGTTCATCAAACGTAGCTTGCGCGATATTTCTCAGATATTCGTGGTTATTAGAAATCACACCATATTCGCTGCTAGACGCAAGTTGTCTGGCAATAAGCTTGCCGCGCTCAATTAAATCGCGATCTAAATCAGCCGCACGACTATGCAAAAAATACGCTTCTAACCCGACTGCCATCACCAACATCGGAATCAGCGTCAGCCAAACAACATAGCTTCTAATACTAAAATTTTTCAATTTCGCCTCTCTTTAACTTTGCCTGCCGGGCTTATTACTGCGCCTGGTTGGCTTCGTGGGCTAGGCGGGCTGGCTATTTTTTCCATCCTGCTGCGTATCACATCGGCAGCAGGCAATTCAATTTTGAGTGAACGTGCTACTTGCTCATTTACTGCAATGGTGAAATCTGTTGGATGTTGCGAGGGCGGGAGTGATCGTGTTTTAGCAAATGCCAGCGCGGCCTCCTTGGCCTGCACGGCTATTTGTTCGGGAGTAGAAAATATCGCGCACAGCGCGCCTGCATTTACATAAGCCTGTGACAAGCCCACCAGCGGAATGCCGCGACGGTAGCTGGCTAATAAAATGTGGCGGATGTTGCTGTTGCTGTAAATCATGCTATCTGATAGCGCGAACAAAACGTCGCTACTCGCAAGTACGCTTTCCAGCTTGACGAACAGCTCTTCTGGCGTGTTTACCAATTGAGTAACCAGTACGCCGCCTCGGTGCTCTAACTCTTGCTGTCGAAGGGTAATGTCTTTATCTAACTCTTGGGTATACAAAAGGCCAATCCGTAGCCGCGTAGGAGATACCGCTTGCCAGAAATTAATACGCCTAGCCCACGGCTGATTAAGATAAATAGCCGAAATGGGGCGCGTTATTTTCTGCTGCGCGGGTTGTACCAACAGCGCGTCATAAGCCACCTTGGGCACCATCGCCGCCAAAACCGGGACGCGTGTTTGCGCCGCTGCGGCTTCTGTGGCTTTCATACCTACAGCAACAATCAAATCGACGGGGGACTTAGAGTGAGAGGACAACGAGGACGGCAAAGCATCGGGGGACTCCAGCACGCTAACCTGCACCGAAGTTGGAAAATCTTTTTTAAATTTTTCTGCAAATGAGAGATAAGGCGCGCTGTTCTCGCTCAACACCACCCACACGTTTATATTTTCTGCCCAAGCGGGTGCTGCTGCCAGCATACACAGCAACGCGCACAACAGAGGCTGGCAGTATCTTGCTACGTTAAGCATGCACTGATTAGCATTAGATGAATGTTCAAATTGAGATGAAAAGGAATAAAAGCTTTGCATTGGTATTTCATCCCCTGCTTACTGTCCTGCAACGCACAGCAACTGCGCTCTTTTCCGATTATGCACCTTTTTGGCGGGCAGAGAAACCAGCCTAACCGATTACCATTCACCGCGTCATTCCCGCGCGGGTGGGAATAACGGAATAAGACAAGTATCGTAGGATGCCGCCGAGGTACGAGGCGCATCGTTTGCGCAACATTACGCAAGCATTGAGTCCTTCCTCCTCCGGGATAACCAGCGACTTGGCTGCGGTTTTTAGCAGCCTAGTCGAATGGCTAGTTGTTTCACCCAGAAGGGTAGGGAGAACGCAGCGAGGGAGCCATAGGCGGGAGCAAGATTGAAAGCTTTGTAAATAAACATTCCAAGGTAGGTGAGCCCCACAACCTACCCCGCCACTGATCACAGCCCCCGCCATTTCTCCATTACAAATAGACCATAAAATGCAGTCCATTTGTGTGATTTTTGAATTAAACTCCCAAACTGTATTTATCACCAATTTACTTTTAGGGGAGTGACCTTATGCGCTATCTGCGTGCTTTGCCGTTGTTATGGATGGTTGGATTGAGCTTGGCGGTTACCGCTGCGCACGCCGCCGATGAAGATGTTTTTTTGGGGCAAATTTTGCCACAGTCTGAGCAGACTGTGGGGCGTGGTCATAGCGCACTGTGGACTTTTCCCCATATCGCCACGCAATACCAACCCGCACACACGCCGCCGCAAATGCAGCGTGCGTTGCAAGCGCAGCACGAAGGCCGCTATCTGGACGCGCTGATTTTGTTGGATGAAGTAGAAAGAATCGGCGGCGGTAAAAACGGCTCGGACAATATCACAAACGATGTTAATTTATTGCGCGCCAGTTTTTTGTTGCAAGATAAACAAACGCTACAAGCGGTAGAAATTCTCTCACCCATGATTGCTGACCATTCGCTGCAGGCAGCCGACGCTTTAGCCCTTACCTCCATGACCCATCTGCAACAAGGCCAGACGCAAGAAGCATTAGCCGTGGCGCAACGTGCGCGCGCTTTAGGTGATGGCTTATTGCCGCACTTGGCGTTTTCATACGCGCTGCAAGCCGTGGGCAGATTAGCTGAGGCGCGTATCGTCATGCACGGCTTTAATACCCCGCCCACCCATGCCCAATTATCAAATACCCAATTGCCCAATGCCACTTCCCTCGCCCGCGAGGCCGAGCTTGCCCTCACCCTAAACGACATTCCCACTGCCCGCGTGCTCATTAGCCAAGCTGCCGCCCATCCTTCGCTTGCCAGCCAGCCGTATGCTCAGCCCTATGTTACATCGGTGAGCGGCTTGGTCGCGCTCATCAACAACCAGCCCCAGTCCGCCAAAGCTGCATTTGAAACTGCTTTGCAGCGTGACGCTAAAGATGCCCGCGCCTTGCTCGGCATGGGGCTGGCGGCTATCCAGTTGGGTGATTTCAACACCGGGCAAAAAAATCTGCGAGCCGCGAATGAAGCCGATCCAGGCAACGCACTCATCCTGACTTACCTGGGCCGCGCGCAACAACAACTGGGGCAGACCGCCGCCGCCCGCAGCAGTTGGCAACAAGCACAACAAGCCGACCCAAAAGACCCCAGTCCGTGGCTATACCAAGCACAGGCGCAATTACAGGCCAACCAACCTGCCGCCGCGCGCGAAAGTTTGCGCGAGGCACAAGCCCGCACCGCCTATCGCGCCGTGTATCGCGGCGAAAGTCTGCTGCATGAAGATGCCCAGTTGCTGCAAATCAATACTGCGGAAGCCTTGCGGATGCAGGGCTTAGATGAATTGGCTTTTCAAACATTAAGCGATGGCGTAGCTGAAAAAAATGCCGCCAATCTGCGCAGCCAAGCCGACGTGTTGCAGAACATCCGCTTTGCCCAATCGGCACGGCGCAGCGTAGCCTTGCAAAGTTTGTTTAACGACACCCCCGGCAGCATGCCGCTGAGCTTAGATATATTCGGTGACGGTGCCGGACAAACGGGCGCAGCCACCCCGCAGCATGGCGTGGTCAGCGGGCTAAACGCGCAGCAGGCCAGCTTTAACGATTATGGCGCGCTGTTCGCTAAACCCAATTTGATAGAAGTCGATGGCATCGTCGGCAACCACGGCACGCTAGGGAGCCAAGCGCTGTTGGGCGTGGGCAGCGACAAAGTGGGCTTAAATTTTGCCTATCGGCAACATGAAACCACTGGTACTTCTCGGTTTAACGGGCTGGACAACACCATTTGGCAAGGCACTTTGCAATGGCGGCCACTGACCAGCACACAGGCGTTTGTGCAAGTGCAGGAGTTTGATTCAGAACATGGGGAGATTACTGATCCCGCCTCCGCCACCTCAGAATTCTCAACAACTCTATACCATCGTACCGGTGACCACAGCACTGTGCGGCGCGTAGGCTTGCGCCATACATTTGCGGGCGGCAGTGAATGGCGTGGATTAGTTAGCCGCCAAAAAACGCAGCAGGATGATGCTACGTGGCTTGACCCGTTAGGACTCTTATATATTGATACACTGGCTGCAAGCAGCACCAGCCGTAGCACAGAAGGGGAATATCGCTTAAGTGGCGATGACTACGCGCTGCAAACAGGCGCACAAAGCTATCACGGTGATAATGGAGAAGCTCACTACTTGTCAGATGGTTTGGTGGCGAGTGGTGTCCTAGAACGCGAAGCCCGTCTATATTACGCCGCACTACAATATCAGGCACATACTAAACTGGCCTTGCATACCGAAATTGCGTGGGGGCGCAGTGCTGTTCTATACAAAAAAACACCACAGAGTAATACCGACCTGCGTCGCTGGTTACCCAAGCTGGGCATCATATTTACGCCCGATACTGCAACTACCCTGCGCGCGGCAAAGTGGCGCAGCATCGGTATCCCCACGGTGGGCGGCGCAGCACTTGCGCCTGCCAGCTTGGGTGGCACTATCCTGTCCCGACCCGAAGATTATGGCGATTTGGTCGATGCAGTCAGCGTGGCCGGAGAAAGACAAATAAACCCGTCTTGGCTAATAACCGCTTCAGGGCAAAAACGTGAAGCGGGCACACCCGGCATAGATAACACTGGCGCAACAGTAGGGTTTGTCTTTATCACACAAAAATATACTGAAGCGCAATTAGCTTTGCACTGGCAACCCATTGCATATCCTTGGGTTATCTCCCTTTCGCAGCATTATGAACGCATCAGGAATGACTCAATTTTAACTGCGCCTGACTCCATTGATCATCAAAGCTTGCGCTCGCAACAACTTAATGTGCGCTGGGTTGCGAGCGCGGCTTGGATGCTGAATGTGCTATGGAGTCACAATCAAGTAGATGGCACGCTCAAGGCGGGTGACCAATTGGGAGACACAACATTCACCGATGTAAATGACCGTTTCAATCAAGTGGATGCGAATTTAACTTGGAAATCCAATGATCAAAGTGGCTCTGTGATTATGGGTGTGCGTAACGCTACCGATCAATCGTTTACTTATACTGAAACTGATAAACTCAGCCCACGCTTTAGTGCCGAACGCTTGCTGTATGCCAAATTCAAATTGGCAATATAATCTCGACTTTTTTAACCGCCACAAGGAGTAAAGCCATGAGAAATATTATCGCCCTGTTATTTGCTTTAATTGTTGCACCCGCTTGGGCAGCAGATACCCCCGTTGACACGATGCCAACCGCAGACCCCACCGCAAGCATCGTCATCAAATTGACTGGCGCAGCCAATGATGTGAAAGCGTTCATTATAGCGTTTGAATCGGATGCGGTTTACAAGTCGGCTGATTGCAAAACCAGTACCACTGGAAAATCTAAAAAGTCTGCGACCGTTGCATGCAAACAAGCCGATGGTGCGCTCATGAGTTATCTGGTGAGCAATGCCTCAGCATTGCAATGGAGTGTGTCCTCCAGCAAAAGTCTGCGCAACAAAGAGAATGACAAAGCAACGGCAATGTGTGTTTCGCCTTGCACATGGAGAGCCTGCCCAAGAAGCACAGATCCACAAGCCTGCTGCAAGATGGTTAATAATCGCTGGCAAGTATGTACAAGTACAACACAGTGACCTGATTAAAGTGTGAGTCCAAGATGGGCGCGGGAATTAAAAGAAATTGCCTTGCCCTTCTGGAAATTAAGTAAATAAAAAAAGCCGACTCGCGTCGGCTTTAATTTCTACAATTTTTACCTACTACGGTTGAGGCATGTAAGACATGGAAACGTTAAAAGTCAGTAACGATACGTTGTTTGTTTTGTTGGGCGCGATTATGGTGTTGGCCATGCACGCGGGTTTTGCATTCTTGGAGCTGGGCACGGTGCGTAAAAAAAATCAGGTGAACGCACTGGTAAAAATATTGGCGGACTTTTCTGTCTCGACCATCGCGTATTTTTTATCGGTTATACCATCGCTTACGGCGTGAATTTTTTTGTGAGCGCGGAAACGTTGGCGCAAAAAAGTGGTTACGATTTAGTTAAATTTTTCTTCCTGCTGACCTTCGCCGCCGCCATTCCCGCCATTGTTTCGGGTGGCATTGCCGAGCGCGCCAAGTTTAATCCGCAATTGATCGCCACATTTTTATTGGTCGGCTTCGTTTACCCATTCTTTGAGGGTATTACTTGGAATGATGCGTATGGTTTTCAAGCCTGGTTGCTGGCGGAGTTCGGTGCGAAATTTCATGATTTTGCGGGCTCGGTAGTTGTGCACGCCGTCGGCGGCTGGGTGGCACTGGCGGCTGTGATTTTGCTGGGTGCACGGCGCGGGCGATATAACAAAGATGGCGGCATCTCGGCGCACCCGCCGTCCAGCATTCCATTCTTAGCATTAGGCGCGTGGATTTTAACGGTGGGCTGGTTTGGCTTTAATGTGATGTCCGCGCAAAGTATCGAAAAAATCAGCGGGCTGGTGGCGGTAAATTCGCTGATGGCGATGGTGGGCGGCACGCTGGTTAGTTTGATGGTGGGCAGAAATGATCCGGGCTTTGTCCACAATGGTCCGCTGGCGGGCTTGGTGGCGGTGTGTGCGGGTTCAGATTTAATGCATCCGCTGGGCGCGCTGGTGACGGGCGGCGTGGCCGGCGGTTTGTTTGTGGTATGTTCACGCTCACCCAAAATCGTTGGAAAATTGATGACGTGTTGGGTGTGTGGCCGCTGCATGGTTTATGCGGGGCGTGGGGCGGCATCGCGGCAGGCATATTTGGTTTGCAGGCTTTGGGCGGACTAGGCGGCGTGAGTTTTATGGCGCAATTGATCGGCACGCTGCTTGGTATTGTGATTGCGTTGGTCGGCGGGTTTATTATTTATGGCGGGCTGAAAGTTGTGATGGGTATTCGTCTGGATGCTGAGGAAGAATTCAACGGCGCGGATTTGAGTATTCATAAAATCTCTGCCTCGCCGGAAAGAGAGTCTGGCTGGTAAACGTAGCGGGTTAACGCGATAAACTGACCGTCGCTTCGATCAAGTCGGATCATTGTCAGACGAAGTCGCGATTACTAAACCCAGATTTTCCATTAATACCCTACTGCGACCACGCAGATTGCTCTCTCACCTTCGCTATGTTCTCCCTCTGGGTGAAATAGCCATTCGACCAGGCACAGCTAATTCCAATTCGCGTTAAAAACGATAACTGTGTTGCCATCGTCTTCGGCTCCTAGCCGTACTCAAATGTACTGTCTTCGTCGTCTCATTCGGGTGCCCGACCACAAGTTTCATGGGCTTGCCGCCTTGTTCTCCTTTCTAACGCGAACTGGAATAAGACGCTGGTTATCCCGCCTGTCTGCTTGCGCCGCGCAGGCAAATAGAAAGCGGGAAGCGCAGCGCCCCCTTCCCCCTCATAGCTTCACCCCCTATAATTCGTTTGCTCGGCTGGGCTGCAATATTCATGCACCGCAGGCCTTTCCTGCCCACTTTTTAATTATTCAAATAATTTTTTCCCATGCGTATTTTGCTCAGTAATGATGATGGATATTTTTCCCCTGGTTTAAGCTGTCTGGCAGAGAAATTGGCGACGGTGGCCGAGGTGGTGGTGGTCGCGCCGGAGCGTGATCGCAGTGGTGCGAGTAATTCGCTCACACTGAATCGCCCGTTGAATTTACGCCAAGCCGCCAATGGTTTTTATTATGTGGACGGCACGCCCACTGATTGCGTGCATCTGGCGGTGACGGGGATGCTAGACACGCAGCCGGATATGGTGATTTCTGGCATTAACGCAGGCTCTAATATGGGTGACGACACGATTTATTCGGGTACGGTGGCAGCCGCGACAGAGGGATTTTTGCTGGGTATTCCGGCGATTGCGGTTTCACTCACGGGTAGGAAGTTAGTGCATTACGCGACTGCCGCGCAGGTGGTAGTTGATCTGGTGTTGCAGTTTCAGCAACGCACGCACACGCACCCGTGGTTGTTGAATGTGAATGTGCCGGATATTCCTTATAGTGATTTACAAGGCCGCGAGGTCACGCGCCTGGGCAAGCGGCATAAGGCTGAGCCGGTTATTAAGGGTAAAAATCCACACGGCGAAACGGTTTATTGGGTGGGTGCGGCAGGCAAAGAGCAAGACGCGGGCGCGGGTACAGATTTTTATGCAATCGCGCAGCAGCGCGTTTCTATCACGCCGCTGCAAATTGATTTAACGCAATATAGCCAGATGGATGCGGTACGCGGTTGGTTGGGTGATGATGAAGTGTCCAATAAAAAAATTACAGGCAAAAAAATTGCAGATAAAAAAATTAAGGCCAAAAAAATTGCGGGCGGTAAGAAGTGAACACTAGACACAGCGGTATCGGCATGACTTCGCCGCGCACGCGCGCGCGGTTGATTGAACGTTTGCGGGCGAACGGTATTAAGGACGAAGTGGTGCTGGCAGCGATGAACGCGGTGCCACGCCATATTTTTATTGATGAGGCATTAGCCAGTCGTGCGTACGATGACGTTTCCCTGCCGCTGGGTTTTGGGCAGACTATTTCGCAGCCTTACATCGTGGCGCGCATGATCGAAATTTTGCGTAACGGCAATCCGCTGCAACGTGTGTTGGAGATAGGCACAGGCTGTGGTTATCAAGCAGCGGTGTTGGCGCAGGTCGCTAAAACCGTTTATTCGGTTGAGCGCGTACAACCGCTGTTTGAACGTGCTCAAGAATATTTGCACGAGCTACAAACGCAGAACATTATTTTGCGCTACGCCGATGGTAATTTAGGTTTGCCGGAAGTCGCACCGTTTGATGGCATTATTTTAGCGGCTGCCGCGACTCATGTGCCGCAAGCGTTGCTGCAACAACTTGCCGTTGGTGGACGCATGGTATTGCCACTGGGCACACAGGAACAGTTTTTATATTTGATCGAGCGCGACGCGCAGGGCTTGCGTGAAACGCGCTTAGAGGCGGTGCGGTTTGTGCCGCTGCTCATGGGGAAAGCATGAAAATCGTACCCAAAATCCAACTTCCACCCGCAAGGGGTAGACCGTGGTTGTAAAGCCGATGAATCGGCAACAACCACGCACCGTCGCCATACTGTGTTGCTCGCAAAAAATTGTTCCTCACATATCAACTATATGCGTCGTCACAATTTTTTTGCTCGCGCCTTGTCTGACTTGTAATTTGAATTTTTGAAAGATTCCTGAATCCCACTATGAAAATCGTATCGCAAATAATAAGTTTTTTTCTGCTTACCGCGCTCATTTCTGGCTGCGCGCTGCGAGAAAATCGAACCTCGGTTTGGGCGCGCACCATGCCCACCAAACAGGCTACCATAGAGGCTGAGAGAGATTGGCGACCCAGTGTGCATGTGGTGCAAAAGGGCGACACTTTATATAGCATCGCCTTTAATTACGGGCTGGATTATCACGAGGTAGCGGAGTTGAATGGCATACCTGATCCGAGCATTATTAAAATTGGGCAGTCGATACAGTTGTTCTCGGCTGCTTCGCCGCGCCCGGTTTCGGCACCGATTAAATCGACTGTGGATAGTGCGCCTATAGATGTGCCAAATGACGGTAGACCCGCCGCCGCAAATGATCCCGCCGAGGTTTTAATTAAGGAGCAGCCCATTGCGGTGAAACTGGAATATTCTGAACAGGCGATGTTGCAAATCGAAAAAATACAGTTGGAACAATCGCGACAGGTGGCCAAGCCCCAGATACAAACAACGATTATTTCAGATACAAAAAAAATCCCCATTGCGGTTGAGGATACGAAAGAATTAAGTTGGAGTATGCCCGCACAGGGTAATTTGACGAGTGAATTTTCGGCTGCGTCGGGCAGCAATAATCGCAAGGGCATTAGCATTGCGGGCAAGCTGCGGCAACCTGTGCTGGCCAGTGCGACGGGCAAGGTGGTGTATAACGGCAACGGGCTGCGCGGCTACGGTAACTTGGTCATCATCAAGCACAATAAAACGTTTATCAGTGCCTACGCGCATAATGATCGCATTGTGGTAAAGGAGGGGCAGATGGTGAAGCAAGGACAAAAAATTGCCGAGATGGGAAAAACGGATACCGATCAGGTCAAACTGTATTTTGAAATTCGTAAGTTTGGTAGGCCAGTGGACCCCGCCCAATATCTCAAAATATGAGTACAAAAACGCTCGGCGCGAAAACGCTCACCACAGACGACCATAGCCGCAACAGTGCCGGGCTGCAGTACGTCTATCCGGTAATCTCGCGGCGCGCGGGCGGCGTGTCGGTCGGCATCAACCTCAACCCCAACAATGCGTGTAACTGGCGTTGCATTTATTGCCAAGTACCCGACTTAAAACGCGGTACTGCGCCGCCTATCGATCTGGTGTTATTGGAACAAGAGTTGCGAATTTTTTTGCATGCGTTACTGCACGGTGATTTCATGCAGCAGCGTGTGCCAGAAGATGTGCGGCACATTAACGATATTGCTTTATCTGGTAACGGCGAACCCACGAGCGCGGCGGAATTTTTGCAAGTGATCGAGTTGGTAGCACGGTTGAAACATGAATTATCACTGCCCGCGCACATTAAAATTGTGCTCATTACGAACGGTAGTTTTCTACATCAACAAAACGTGCAACAGGGTTTACGTTTGATGGCGCAACATAACGGCGAGGTATGGTTCAAGCTGGATAGAGCCAACAAAGCGGGATTGCGGCAAATCAATGACACCGGCAACAGCATGGAAAGGGTGCATAAAAATTTATTACATGCTATTGCGCTGTGTCCGACCTGGCTGCAAACTTGCTGGTTCGCGCTGGATGGGCAGCCACCCAGTCCGCAGGACGAAAAAGATTATTTAGAATTTGTGCGTAAGCTACAGCGAGAGAAAAATCAGCTACAAGGGGTGTTGCTATACAGCTTGGCGAGACCTTCGCTGCAAGAAGAGGCTCCACGGCTGGCAGCGTTGTCCGAGCAGCAATTGGAAATGTTTGCCGCGCGTATTCGTGCGGAGGGCTTGGTGGTGAAAGTTGCGGAATGACGAGTACCGTAGATGTGCCGAAGTTTTTTGAGGCGGTGTCCTACAACACTAGATTTTGTCATTCCCGCACGGGGTATCAAAAAGCGTTGCGAGCGATAGCAGAACAAGGCGCGCAAGGATGAGGAAGCGGAGTTGGCTCAATGCCTGTCGCTACGCGACCCCGCATTCCCGAATTCTTAAGCAACACCGTTATGCTGAGCGCAGCCGCTTTTAAACAAAAGATTTCAGCAAGCGCGTCTTACCGACACTATAGCCTTGCGCGTAATCAATGCCCATCGCAGTAACCTCGTTCAGCAGCGGTTCATTTTCTACAAATTCGGCAATAGTTTGAATGCCCATCACATGGCCAATGCTGTTGATCGCGGCGACCATCGCGTGATTAACCGGGTTAATAAGCATGTCTTTCACAAAGCCCCCGTCAATTTTTAAATAATTAACGGGCAGGTTTTTAAGGTAAGCGAAGGAACTCATGCCGCTACCAAAATCATCCAGAGAAAAACGGCAGCCAACCGCGTTCAATGAGGTAATAAATTGTCGTGCTTTTGTTAAATTGGTAATGGCCGCCGTTTCGGTGACTTCAAAACAAATGTTGTCCGGTGAAATTTGATGCTGGTTTAATTGGGTATGAATATAGGCCAACATCTGTTCGTCATTAAGCGACGCGCCAGACAGATTGATCGCGCAGGTGCGCAGCGTTCTCCCCGTGCCAGGCGCGTACATTTTATCTAATTCATCCAAGGTAGTCTTAATTACCCAGCGATCAATCGCGGGCATCAGGCCATACCGTTCGGCGGCGGGAATAAATATAGCGGGCATAATCAACGTGTCGTCTTCGCCAATAATTCTGACCAAAGTTTCAAAATGATCGCCTTCTTCTCGCCCTGACAGGTGCGAGATGGCCTGCGAATAAAGGCAGAATCGGTTCTCTTCGAAGGCCTTGTTGATGCGCGTGACCCACTCCATTTCGCCGTGACGAATAGCCAGCTCGGCATCGCCTGCATGGTGCAGCCAAATGCGATTGCGGCCTTTATCCTTGGCCATATAACAGGCGGCATCAGCGGAACTCATCAGTTGCTCCATGCTCTGGCTGTTGTCAGTAATAGGGACTAAGCCGATGCTCAGGCCGACATTAAATGTTTTATCTTTCCAAGAAAAACGAAAATCTTGCGCCGTTTTGCGGAGCTGTTCGGCGATCAAGCGCGCTTGATCCAACGGGCAATTAAGCAGTAGCACACCGAACTCATCCCCGCCGAGACGCGCTAAAGTGTCGGTGGCGCGCATTTTATCTTGCAGCAGAGCGGTCAGTTGAATCAGCAATTGGTCGCCGGCAAAGTGCCCGCAGGTATCGTTGACGATTTTGAATTGGTCCATGTCGAGATACAACAAGGCGTGCTGATTGTTCAGATTCCGCGCGTTAGACAATACCTGAGTCAACCGATGTTCAAACTCGGAGCGGTTGATCAGTCCGGTCAGCGAATCATGGCTGGCTTGCCAAGAGAGTTGCTGCGAAATATGGCGTTGCGCGCTGACATCATGAAACACCAGCACCACGCCAATGATGTTGCCAGACTCTTCGCGTATGGGCGCAGCAGAATCCTCAATGGCAAATTCTTGCCCATCGCGCCTGACCAAAACCGTGTGATTAGCCAAGCCTACAATCACCCCTTTTTCCAGCACTAGGTTGACGGGGTTATCGATTTCCTCACGCGTCATTTCGTTGATGATGCGGAATACTTTCTTGAGCGGCATGCCTTGCGCCGCATCGTTGCTCCACCCCGTTAACGCTTCTGCGATCGGGTTCAAATATTCAACATAGCCCGCTGTGTCGGTGGTCACTACCGCATCACCAATAGAGCGCAAGGTGACATGAAGACGTTCTTTTTCATCGCGCAACTCCGTTTCCATGCTGCGGCGCATGGCAATTTCATGATGCAACTCGGTGACGCTGCGCTGTAAATTGGTCTCGCTCAATTCCAGCTTTTGTTTGGAAACGGTGGTGAATTCCAGTGTGGCCGCCATCGCATTAAATTCTTCGGCCAGATCGGTAAATTCGTTATTGCCCGACAATTTCAAACGGTAATCAAGCTGGCCGCCGCCGATGGCAGCTGCCCCTATTGCTATTTTCCGCAACGGGTTCCTAATACGACGGGTGAGTACCATCGCGGCCACAACAACCGATAATACAAACAGGGGACTCAAAATACGGATAATCTCGATCACCAGCTCAACCGTTTGCTCGGTATCTACTTTGGCAACCTCCAAATTCTGCCGCACCACACGCTGCAAGTGTTCGTCCAGCAGCCTGTCTATTTCTACGCGAAAATGGATAAACCGCTTGATGTTTTGCGCTTGCTGCTCATCCAATTTGAGTACCTGCATCACCAGCGCGGTGGTGTGGTTAAACTGTTGCGCCAGTTGCGCCGCATATTGTTTTTCCAACGCGCTGGAGGTGGGTCGCTTAAAGGTGTTCAGATGCCGATTAAAATCACCCATATCATCGGTAATTTTTTGCCTATATTCGGCTTGATGGGTTTTAAGATAATGCCCCAGCCAACCAGAGACTTCCGCCATATTGCTTTCTAATTGCAGGGCGGAAGAAACTTTTTCCAGTGGTGAGCCTTGGTTTTGAATTTCTGGCATAAGCTGTTTATGGATAAACTGATCCATATCCGTGGAGCGTTGTGCAATTTGGTTAAACAATTGCGCCTGCTTATCCCCATTTTGCATCATGCTTTTGCCGAGCTGGTTAAACTCTTTATACAACCCCGCCACCGTGTTGCCCAAATCACGCAATTGCCGGGTTTGCGCCAGCTTTTGATATTTCGCCAGATGCAGATTGAAATCTATTTCATCGTTCGCAACGCGCTCGCGCCCTTCACCTTTTATAGCATCACCCAAATCAAGATATTTCATCACCCCCAGTGCCGTGCCGATCATGTTAATTTCCAACTCATACGCAGCGGCACTGAGCGGCTCATCGATATAGGAGACTTCTTTGAAGTTTTTTTCAATTTGCGTCAAACCAAAGCCAATAATCAGCATCCCCAGAAATCCGATGAGCACAACAACACCGAAAGCGAAAATTATTTTTGCGGATACCGTGAGCCGCATGTTCTTGTGTTGAACCATGTCTATATAAATTTTAAGCGCGAGTGTTTAGAGATGAAATGTGAGTAATTGCAATATGCAGTTCTAGTACATCTTACAAGCTAAAAATGATGGTAGCAGATTATCAAAAAAACAGGGAAACTTAAGTATGTAGATAGTAGTACGGTCATCGAGGATAATTTTGGACGGGATAATTTTGGGGTGACACAAATTCGCAGGAAGGGTAGCATGTTGGCTGCCCAATTTTACCCGGCCATCCATTTTTAA